>DAVZKM010000019.1:0-15912 GCA_052272245.1 Eubacterium sp. | reverse complement strand
CGGCTCGTAAGTGTTGTTTACTACGCAATATTTGCCGTTTTTAACATAAGCGTGAACCTCGACATTGTAGTTTGTTGAATACCACTTGTGAAGCTCGTTTTCAGAATTTGCACTCCAAAGAACCGCCCTGTAAAGTACACGGCTGTTTTCAAAGCTGTAAGGAAGACCGCTAATGTAAACGCCTCTGCCTTTGCCAAATTGCTTAACTGCCATTTGAACCTCTTCTGCGTGACGAACTGCAAACGGAAGCTCTGTAGCATTTTGAACAAGAACCGTTGTTCCTTCAAGAGCAACAATATTTTTCTTGCCCTCGCCGAAATCAACGTTACCGCTGTTTGTATCCTCAAGAATAAAGTGATTGCGGTGTTCCTCGGTGTTGTAGCGACGGGTGTTGAGAGTAAGTCCGTTTTCTCTTTCAACGCCCAAAATATCGTCAAGCTGGAAGAATTTGCCCTGCCATTGATGAGCAGCCGGCTCACCGACACCGATAAAGCCGCCGCCGTTATAAACAAATTTTTTAACTGCGGTGATGATTTCCTCGTCTATCCAATATTCTCCGCCGCCCTGTGCCGTATCTGCATCGCCGACATTGATTATGACGTCGAAATTATCAAGCAAATTTTTGTCGTTTTTGATGTCGTCAAAGCTGATGAATGAAACGTCAAACGGAGCACCGCTCAATGCCTCAATGACGCCGAAGTATGAATAGTTTTGCCTGTAATAAAGACCGTGGTGCACCATATGGTTAGACCAGGCACGCATTTTGCCCCAGCAATTGAGGACTGCAACTTTCTTTACGCAATAAGGAGTAACGCCTTGAATATTGTCATAAAGAGTTCTAAATTCATCACAAACAGATTTGATATATTCAACAAAATCGGGGAACTGAAGCGCAAGTTTAAGATATCCGCCGTATCCGATACGTTGAATAGGGCTTCTTAAAATAGCACGTCTTGCAGTTACCCAATTGACCTTAGCCTCCTTGATAGGGTCGCCTCCTTCGCAGAAAACGTCAGGGAAGAAGTAAGGTAAAAATCTGCCTTCCGTATATTTGACATTTTTAATATCGCTGAAAAGGCGGAGCGTTGCGCCGTTGCCGACGCTACCTACAACAGCGTCAAGTCCGATTGAGGCAAACTCGTCCATAAACGGCTCCATTCCAATCCAATGGTCGCCCATAAACATCATGGCTTCCTTGCCGTATTCGTGAACAATGTCAACCATTTCCTTAGCAAGTGCGGCAACCTCTCTTCTTTGGAAAGCCTGAAAATCCTTAAATTCCTTTGAAGGAATTCTGTATGTATTGTTCATATATCCTTGGTCAATGATAAACTCCGGACGGAATTTGTAGCCGACCTCTTTCTCAAACCGGTCAAGAATATATGGGCTTACCGATGCGCTGTAGCCAAACCAATCAACAAACTTTTCCCTTGCAAGCTCATCAAAAATCAATGTGAACTGATGGAAAAACGTTGTAAATCTTACAACGTCAACATATTCGTGACTGTCAAGGAATTTGCGCAGCCTTTTAAGAGAATGTGCTCTTGTTTTCGGCTGACGAACGTCAAATGTTATCTGCGGCTCAACGTCCCATTTGTTCACTACTGCATTATACATATGTACCGGGTCCCACATAATGTAAGCAAGGAAACTAACCGTGTATTCATGGAAAGGAGTACAGTTATTAATAGTAACATTTCCGCTTTTATCATCATAATCCCAAGATGTCGGTGCAATTACCTCACCCGTAGTTCTGTCAATAACCTCCCACCATCTTGTGATATCGTCACGGTTATTTACTTTAAGCATATCAGGATAAAGATTATCCATAAGATGAATTGAAAGGGTGTTGCCTGTAGCAGTGTGAAATTTAGTCATAATATACATCTGCTGAATTTCATCAGGATTTTCCTTTGCCCAAGCGTTGTCCTTTCTTGTTGTGTAATAGGTTGCATAAACCTTTGCCCCTGTATCACGAAGCTCTTGCGGAAATTCCGTTCCGTCGCAGTCACGTATTGCGTCTGCACCCCATTCATTCATTATTTCAAGGGTTTCTTTGACAACGTCCATATCTGTCGGAATTGTTACTCTGCCTTTGCTTTTTGCCATATTTTACCTCCGAATTGTTATTTTTTGATTTTGATTATTTTGTTGTTTTTAAGCGTCATTTTGCCGTGCATTCTCTTTCTTACAAAAGAAACGCCCTCTCTTACATAAAATGTATTGTTTGCAACATATGCGTCGGGATTGCTTGCCGGTGTCATTGTTCCGCTTAAGTCATCGAAACTCAAATTGTTTTCAAATGTGTTGTGCACTGCCTCCTGCAAGCAAAACATCATACAGCCGCCCTCGTTAAGCCGTGAGTAGTTGTATTCATATTTTGTGCCGTCACCTGAGTCTGCATCATAAGCCATACCGTCCTGATTAAGCTTTGTATCAACAACGTCATTATATCTTAAAAGTGCATTCTTGCATTTCCACGGCCAAATCGCTGCGGCAACCTTGCCGGCACGCTTTTTTGGATATTTATAATATCTGTCATTCATTTCGGTTGCGCAGGAGTCTGCAACGTTATGCTCAACCAAAGGATTTAAAGCGTACATAGGAGTTATAGCGTCACCGCCGGCAAATTTAACATAGTTGTTTTTAAGTGTAACGTTTTCATTGCCGTATTTTTTGAATGTTTCTTCACTAAGCTCTTTAGTTGCAAAATCCTTGTGACGATATGAATAGCCGACTGCAATGCCCCAACGGCTGACATTTTTAACAAAGCAGTTTTCGACTGTTACTCCGTCATATCTTGCAACATCTGTTTTTTCTTCATCATCAGGCTTAAAGCAGGTCATATAAATACCGCCGTTGTTCATATGCTTGTTGTAAACATTGCCGTTTATATCGTGGATAAAAAGATTATCAAGTGTGATTGAATGAAGCGTGCCTCTGTTTTTTGCAACTGCGGCAACACCTGTTCTGTCCATTTTGTCGGCGGCGCAGTAACTTTCCATATCCTTAAATTTTTCTTTATTTGTAATTTCAATATCTTTAATAAGTATATTTTCGACGTCATAAAGAAGAATTGCGGACGAAACGTTGCCTTTATATACATGACCGCCGAAGTCGAGCTCGTTGCCGTAGTCTTGATACCAAACGCCTTTGCCGTTAGTGTTAATTATTGGCAAATCACCATTATCGCCGTAGGACGTAATTTCAATTATATCCCCGTTTATGTCGCCGCAGTTTTTCAAATGTAAGAATTCATTTTCAAAAACAGAACCTCTTAAAAGGTATACCTTGTCACCGGGCGCAAGCTCAATCTCGTTTATTTTATTAAGAGTTTTAAACGCAGCGTTTTCGCTTAAACCGTCATTTTTGTCATTGCCGTTAAGCGAGCTTACAAAGTATGTTGTTGATTTCTTCATCGTACTGCGCCTCCCTTATCTTTTTATAAATAACCGTTTTAACTTCAAAAAAGAAAAATCGGTCGTTGTTGTACCTTGTGAAAAGGTCCTTATTTTCCTTATAATAAGCTTTCATTTGCTTTCTTGTTATTTCAGTAAAGTTATATGCTTTTTTTACCTTTTCGCTTTCGCCTACAAAGTCAAGCTTTAATCTTGTAAGCTCAAAATTAAGAAAAGCCGGATATGAAAAATGAGTAAGACCATATACGGTTTCACCGTTTTCAAGCTGTACTTTTCTTTTTTTGTTTTCAGCGTCGCACCTCTTTTTTACTCCCTCAAGGCTGTCATCATCAATCAGCTCAAGTGATTTAGAGAATGCAAGGCAGGCAAGAGCATACTTTTTTTCTTCCTCATTTTCAAAAAGAAATGTATTCATAGCCGTTCTCCTTTAAAAAAGTGAATTTTGTGTCATTTGTTATATAATACTTATTTTTATATATTATTGCAAGCATATTTACATTTTTGATTATTTTGTACTATAAAAAGTGAATATCGTCGGTTTGAAAATTATGTTCGACTTTTATATTGATTTGATATATAATTGAATTATCAATTTAAACGGGGTAATGATATGAAATTTATTCATCTTTCGGATTTGCATATCGGCAAGCGAGTAAACGAGTTTTCAATGCTTGAGGAACAAAGATATATTTTACTTAAAATTCTTGAAATAATCGAGCAGGAAAAACCTGACGCAGTGCTTATTGCAGGCGATGTTTACGATAAATCTCAACCGTCAGGCGAGGCGGTCAAAATGCTTGATGAGTTTATTTTCAGGCTTTCCGATATGCCCCTTTCCGCCTTTATTATCAGTGGCAATCACGACAGCGCCGAACGACTTGCATTCGGCTCAAGAATTATGGAAAGGGCAAATATTTTTATCTCTCCCGTCTATGACGGCACTATTCAAAAGCATACGCTTAAAGACGAGTGGGGAGAAGTGAATATATTTATGCTTCCGTTTATTAAACCTGTTAATGTCAGGCAGGCATTCCCTGATGAGGAAATAAATGGATATACCGATGCAATTGCTATGGCAATTTCCAAAATGGACGTTGACGAAAGCAAAAGAAATATTATTATCTCCCACCAATTTGTTACTGGCGCAATCAAGTGCGACAGCGAGGAAATCAGCCTCGGAGGCACGGATAATGTGGATGTTGCAGTTTATGATAAATTCGATTACGTCGCACTCGGGCATATTCATTCGCCGCAAAAACTTATAAGAGATACTGTCAGATATTCGGGTGCTCCGCTTAAATATTCATTTTCGGAATGCAGGCATAAAAAAAGCGTTACGGTTGTTGAAATGGGCGAAAAGGGGAATGTTCAAATAAAGTTTATCCCTCTTGTTCCCAAGCGTGATTTGGTTGAAATTGAAGGCAGCTATGACGAACTTATGAGTAAGTCCTTCTATGATAAATTAAATCATAAAAATGACTATTATCATATCACTTTGACTGACGAAAACGATGTTGTTGATGCGCTTTCAAAGCTTAGGTGCGTTTATACAAATATTATGAAACTTGATTATAACAACACCCGAACAAGAAATGCGCTTACAGTTGAAAGAGCAGAAAATGTTAAGGAAAAATCACCGGCGGAAATCTTTGGCGAACTTTATTTAAAGCAAAACGGCAGTGATATGAGCAAGGAACAAAGCGACTTTTTGCAAGGCATTATTGAAAATATTTGGGAGGCAGAGCAATGAGACCTTTAAAAATTACAATGTCGGCTTTTGGTCCGTATGCAGGCGAAGTCACCCTTGATATGAAAAAACTCGGAAAGAGCGGAATATATCTTATTACAGGCGATACGGGTGCAGGCAAAACGACTGTTTTTGATGCGATTTCTTATGCGCTTTACGGCGAGGCAAGCGGGAATTACAGGGAAAATACTACTCTTCGCTCAAAATATGCAAGTGCAGATACGCCAACCTTTGTAGAGCTTGAATTTGAATATAATAACGAAATTTATAAAATTAGCCGCAATCCGGAATATTTCAGACCGACTAAACGAGGAGAGGGTTTTACCAAACAGGGCGCAAATGCCGAGCTTATTATGCCCGACGGCTGTGTTATAACAAAAATCAAAGAGGTTAGTTCTAAGGTTGAGGAGATAATCGGCATTAATAAAAATCAATTTTCGCAAGTTGCGATGATTGCACAAGGCGATTTCAGAAAACTTCTCAATTGTGAAACAAATGAGAGAAGCAAAATTTTCAGAAAGATTTTTAAAACTGAACCTTATCATAATATCGAAATTAAGCTTTCAAGCCTTTTTAACGAACTTAAACGTAATCGTGAAAAAGAAAAAAGCGGCATTGAGCAGTATATCAATCAACTTAAGTGCAATGAAAACGACACGCTTTCTCTTGAACTTGAAAGGGCAAAGAATGGCGATGTGCTTATTGAAGATGTTATAAAGCTTGCAGTCGAGATTATCAATAAGGATACGCTTGAATATACCAAAACTCAAAAAAACATTGAAAGTATTAATGGAAAAATTGAAAAAATAAATTCAAATATTAAACTGTATGAAAATCAAGAGGCAACAAAGAAAGCATATGCCGAAGCTTCCTCCAAGCTTGAAGAGCTTAAAGCAAAGCGCAATGAGTGCGAAAAAACTTATAAATCATCCGAGGCACAAAGAGAAAAGCTTGACGATTTAATGAGTAAAATCAATCTGATTAATTCTAAAATGCCTAAGTATGACGAACTTAAAAGCCTTGAAAACAGCATAAATGAAAGGAAACAAAGCTTTGAAAAAAACGACAGTTTACTTGAGCTAAGGAAGCAGGAAATAACTTCGCTTAAAAAAGAAATTGATGAAAAAACAAAGGCTTTGGAAGAAGTCAAGGGTGCAGATTTGCTTGTGCAAAAGCTGACTGCCCAAAAAGAAGAAATCAATAAAAAAGCAGAGGCTCTAAAAGAACTTAAAACCGAAATTGACAGGTGCAAAACCGAGCAAAAAAATCTTAAAAACGAACAGTCTTTTGCAAAATCCGCTTTAGATGAATACAGCGTCTTGGAAAATGAATATAATAATATATATATCGCCTTTTTCAACGAGCAGGCGGGTATAATCGCAGATGAGTTGAAAGACGGCGAGCCTTGCCCTGTTTGCGGTTCAACTTCGCACCCGAATTTGGCAAGAAAAAGTGAAAATGCACCGAGCCAAGCAGACGTTGAATCGGCGCAAAAGATTGCAAAAAAAGCGCAGGAAAAAGCCGATAAAGCAAGGGATACGGCATCTGCGCTTAAGTCGAGAGTTGATGAAATTTCCGCTAATGTAAAGTCTGCGGCTAAAAAGCTTTTCGGTACAGACGACAATGTTTTTGACGATTATAACAGTAACATTAATGCTTTAAAGAAAGAGTATGAATGTACTTTAGCTTCGCTTAAAACAGCAAACGAAAAGCTTAATCTTTATCAAAAATTAGATAAGGAAATTCCTAAAATTCAGGATAAACAAAAATCTCTTTCAGATGAAGTATCAACGCTCAACACCAAAAAGGCAAGTGATGAAGCTTTTATTTCGGAAAATACAAAGCGTGTAACCTCTGTTAAAAACGAACTTGATTTCGAAAGTGCCGACCTTGCTAAAGATAAGCTGAATGAATATACCAACCTTTCAAATGATATCAAAAATGCTATTGATAAAAGCAAAAATGCTTTTGACGATATCAAATCAAAATATGACACGCAAATGGGCACAAAAGCAAGCCTTGAAAATGCACTTAAAGAATTTAAGGAAATTGATTTAGCCTCTCTTAATGAAGAATCTTTAAAACTTAATGAGTATAAAAAAGATATTGATGAAACGGCAAAATTGCTTTATTCCCGCATTGAAAGCAATAAATCACTTGTAGATGATATTTCTGAAAAAAGAGATATCCTAAAAGAATATGACGATAAATTTGTTTGGCTTAAAGCACTCAGCGAAACGGCTAACGGCGATATATCGGGCAAGGAAAAAATTACACTTGAAACCTTTGTTCAAATGACATATTTTGATTCAATTATAAGAAGAGCAAATATCAGGCTTTTGACTATGAGTGACGGTCAGTATGAATTGGTGCGCAGGAGTGATGCCGAAACGCTTAAGAAAAATGAGGGCTTGGCACTTGATGTTATTGACCATTTTAATGCCTCGTCAAGAAGCGTCAGCACCTTGTCGGGCGGCGAATCATTTATGTCCTCTCTCTGCCTTGCACTCGGTCTTTCTGATGAAATTCAATCATCAAACGGCGGTATCAAACTTGATACGATGTTTGTTGACGAGGGCTTCGGCTCTCTTGACGGGGAGGCACTTGACCGTGCTCTTTCTGCGCTTACCTCTCTTTCTCAGGGCAATCGCCTTGTCGGCATAATTTCACACGTTGATGCGCTGCGTGACAGGATAGATAATAAAATAGTTATCACTAAGGACAGAACAATCGGAAGCAATGCTCAAATTATTTGCGATTAATTGCATTGTTAAGTAAAAAGCAAATAGTTTTTGCGACTGCAAAAGCGTTACAGGCGACTTATTATTGCTTTACCATTAAAAAGACGGGCTGAAAATCGGCCCGTCTTTTTGCTTATAAATTTGCTTTTATGTTTCTGAGTGTTGTGTGAGTTGTATAAATACCGTTTCCGCTGCTCGCTTTGTAATCGCCGCCGTTCTTTTCGGCAATTTCTTTAATGATTTTTGTTCCGTTGCCGTGACCTTCTTGAATTATTTTTTTTCTGTTTATAAACGGATTTTTTGTGTCAATTTTAATAATCTTATCGCTTCCGGTTATTGAAAAATAAATTTCTTTTTTATCACATTCTTTTGTAGCGTTAATCGCATTGTCGCAAAGGTTTAAAAGTATTCTTGCAAGGTCGATATTTTTAATTTTAACGTCATTTTGAATGTCAACTTCAACATTTAGTTTAATATTTTCAGCCTTGGCTTCCTTTGATTTTATGTAAAAAACAGTGTTGATAATATCATTTCGGCAAAGCCTTAATCCATCAATTTCAGTAAGTTCATCATTTGACTGATTTAAAATGTCAAGTGCCTGCTCATTATTACCGGATAAAATAAGCTCTTTAACAGTCAGGTGAATATTTTTAATGTCGTGCTTGATATGTCGGAGCCCTTCTCTTTCGGCTTTGATTAATTCAAGGCTTTGATATTCAATTTCATTTTTAGTCGATAATATTAAAAGTTCGGCATTTTTATCGTCTGTTTTTCTTATTGAGTCAACAACAAATATAGTCGCAAAATCAATTATGGCAACAATTGCAAAAGTGATGCAAATTATAATGTTTTGATAAAGTAAATCGCCGTTGCTTTCTTCCCAAAACGCCTTTGTTGACGCACAAATGATTAGCGGCAAAATATTGGTTACAGGAAAAATATAAAAATAAAGATATTTTGCTTTAAAATCATTTGCTTTGATTTTGAAAAGCCTTAGGAAAAACGATACAATATATCCGCTGAAAAGATATGTCAGCGCACTTGAAAGGGTGAGTGCTATTGTTGATTTATAGGTCGGAAGATTATCAATTAAATCTTGATATCCGATTTTGCTCCAAATAAAACTCAAAATTGCACTGCTGCCAATCCAAATGAAATTATACACACCAAATATCAAAAGAGAACCTGTAATTTTGTTTTTTGTTTTTGTATCAATGCTTATTGCAAAGACGGCAAATATAAATAAAATCATCGATACGTAGTTTAATATTACAAAAGCACTGTTATGCGTTTTCTCAGTTAAAAGTTTGGAATATTGGTTGATTATGTTCCAAGCAGAAACGGATATAAGCGTTGTTATAAGCGTTATAAAGGAATTGAATTTATCCTTATAAAGTGTGTGAATAATCGTGAAAAGAGCAAAGCCTTTGCAGATTGTAAGAATTAAAAGCCAAATTGAAAAGTGACTTAAATCTATTATCTGTCCCATTTATTATCACAGCCTCTCAAACTAAATGAATTTTATGCTATATTTCCAGGTATTTTTTGTAATTTTCTGTCAGCGTCTTGTAATTACTTCTCGAAATTGTTATTTGCTCGCCGTTGAGTAATATATATTTGTGCCATTTAAAGCCTAAAACGTAATCAAAATTAACCGCAAAGCTTCTGCTGCATCGTTGAAAATTAATACTGCATTTTGAAAGTAAATCTGAGAATTTGACATTTGCCGTTATGCTTTTTCCGTCATTAAAATGCAAAACACTTGCTTTGTTTTGCGCTTCTATATAAGCAACGTCGTTTAGGTCGATTGTTTCGCTTATTTTTTCATGTTCAATTATTATTTTTCGTTTTTGTCTGTTTTCAAGATTTTGAATACATTTATTCAGCGCATTTGAGAGATTTTTTTCATCTGACCTTAATTTGTCAAGATAATATGTCGGAGAAATTTTTGAAATATTATAGATTTCACCCGGATATGACGTTAGTATAACTAACTCAAAGGTAACGGCAATGTCCTCTTTGACAATTTGATTAATTGTATTGATATCGCCGAGTAAAACGTCAAGAAATAATATATCTATTTTAGTCAAATTTTCTTTTAATTCTTCAAATGTGGATATGAGCGAAAGTGTGTAGTCGATTCCGATTTTTTCGCATTTCGCCTTTAAATTGTTATATAGCTTTTGCCTGAATATTTTATCGTCATCACAAATATAAATACTTACCATATATTACCGTTCCTCAAAATAAGTGCTAAATATAATTATAATCATATCATAAATATGATTATATGTCATTAGTTTTCTTCATTTCGTACCGAAAAACGGTCATTTCACGCCAAATATATTTACTTATTGTTAAAATAATGATAATTTAATAAAGTATTATCAATGAATTGAATTCAGAAGAAATTCTGACAAATAAAAAGGAACAGTAAGAATAAAATCTCGCTGTTCCTTTTTTGTTAAATTATAATCTCAAATCGTCCTCTTTGCGTTTTTTTCTTAAGTTGATTGAAATCGGAATTATTGCGCCTACACCGCCGCCGATTGCCAGGCCGATAAGTGAAAATAGCCACCAAAGAGAAAATTTCGAGTTCTTTTTATTTTCTACGCTTTCGCTTTTTACCGCTTTCTTTTTAACAATCGTGCTTGAAAGAGGAATGCTTTTGCTGTAGCTTTTCCCAAAATCGTCCTCGTAGCTTAGCGTTGCAGTTCCTTTTACGTCGCCGAACTTAGATGAACTCACCTGAAAATTAGCGCTTCCCGTTTTGCTTTCACCTGCCTTTATCTCGCCGATAAAGAGGACGCCGCCTGTTTCAAGACCGTCAATGTCAAAGCTGATTTTCGCATTTCTTATTGCCGATTTGCCCGTGTTCATCAAATTTACTTCCATAGTTGACGTATCGTCCTGCGTGAGCTTTTTGGGAAACATTATGCCGTCATAATCAAGTGCCGTTTTTTGCTTTACGTTAATTAAAATATTGTCAGAACTTTCAAACGATGTGTAATATTTGTCTTCATAAGTGCTTGCCAAAACGAGTTTGTGCTCTCCTATTTCAGCTGTTTTTGAAGCAGTTAATTCAATATTCAGCGTGTAAGTGCCCTTTGGTTTTATTTCATCGATATAAAAGGTTTCTCTTTTGAATTTAATGTCGTTTTTTTCCTCGCTTATGGTAAACTTCAAATTCTTAATTGCTTTGTCCTTGCTCTCGTTTTTGAGAATTACGGATAAATTTGCACTTTTTGACGGTGATACGTATTTGCCGTCAAGAGAGTACGAGGTGACGATTAATTGCGGACGGGAGGCATTTTGCGTTGTTTCCTTTTTAGTCGGCTTTTTTGCTTCCTTTTTCTTTGTGACATTTATTGATATTTGCGATGTTGAAGAAAATTGAGTGTAATCCTCATCCTCATATTCTAAGCTTACTGTCAGCTTATGTGTTCCTTCGCTTGCCGTTTTAGCCACTCTGATTGTTGTGGTATATGTGTAGGTTGAATTTGGTGCGATTTTATCGATATATCCCGAATTTACACCTGTTATGTCTATTTCGTTTGCCTCGTCACTTAAAGAGATTGCAATATTGTTTATATTCTTTTTTGTGCTGTGATTTTTTAGCTTGATTTTAAGCGTAGTGCTTTCGCTTGGCTTTAAATCGGGATTTGAAAGAGTATAACTTTCCACCATCAACCGTGGCTGTGATGTGCTTTGATTATCGCTCGGGGCGGTGTTGTCCTCTCCTGCAAAAGCCGTCATACCAAAGCCAAAGCATAATATTATTGAAATAAATATAAAAATTAACTTTTTCATAATTTTCCTCTATAATTCTCTGATATTTTCAACTATGCTGTTTTTCATTTCTTTTCTTACTTTTACCCATAAGTTAAGCGAGCATAAAAGGAATAAAACAAGCGAAATGATTATTGCCGGCAGAGGATTAAACGTTGACGCTAAGCTTACTTCATAAAGATGCTTGCCGATTATTTTTATTACAACAAAGCTTAATATATAAAGTCCGAAGCCTATGCCTATTCCAAGCATAAACATTGACGTCATTTGATTTATAAATGATTTGGTCAGCTCTCGTTCGTCGGCGCCTACTGCCCTAAGCGTGCCGATTTCTCTCTTGCTTTCTCTTATTCTTGCGCTCATTGCATTGTTAATAATGCTGAGGCTTACTGCAAAGCAGATTATTAATATACTTACAATTGTCACGCTTTGAAGCATTTTTTGCTTTTCTAAGATTTGTCGGTTTTCATAAATTGATTCCAAATATCCGCCGTATTTTTCGGTATAAGTGTTAAGTTCCTCTGTAATCTCTTCGTCAATTTTATCGTTGACTTCTTCGCTTGCATTGATATACAGCAAGTTGTATTTTAGATTTTTGTCAAATGCACGCATTCCGTCAATCGTGGTCGCTATTTGAAAATCGTATGAAAAATTGACGCTTGTGTTTTCATAAGAATAGGGGTGAATTATTGCGCCTATTTTAACCGTTTTTTCTTCACCGCTGTTTAATCGAAATGTTATTTTATCTCCGACTTTGTACGGGGAATCTGCTTTTGCAAGCGTTTTTGAACCGACGCCTCCTTTGCCGATTTCTTTATCATAATTTGTGGACGATTGAAAGGAGTGGGCTCCGACTTTGCCTACAGCCTCAACCTTTTTGGGCGCTATAAGCACTATTTCATCTCCCGATTTTAAAGCGGAGTAGTTAATTTTGCCGTCGGCAACATATTTTTCCGCCTTTTTAAATTGCGCCTTGTCATAAGCATTAAGGTTTATACGGTAGTATTCTTTGTTTATTTTTAAATTCTTTTTTTGGCTTTCGTAGTCCTCGTTCGGATTGCCGTTTTTAACCTGATTTACAAGGTCGTCAATGTTGTTAACTTCCTTATATCTTACAAATGCATCATAATTTACAGCCCTGAAAAAGTCCGTTATCTTGTCAAAATAAAGATATACACCTGTGGTTTTTCTTCCCTCGGTTTCGCCGATATAAGGCAAAGCCTCAATATCCTGCCTTTCGGCTTCATTGATTCCTTGCTTTCCGCTTTCAAATGTATTATATATATATATTTCATAGTCATAGCTTATGCCGTTTAGATTCGAATCATTTGAGCTGACTATAGAAGCCCAGCCGTAATTGGAAAGCAAAATTGTTGCTATAAGAATAATGCAAACCGTAATTTTGCTTCCTTTGTAAAAGCCTAAGTTTCTTTTTGCGATCAGCTTTTCAGGGTCATATTTTTTTTTCGTTTTAATTTTCTTTTTATTAAATCTTCTTGCCGTTTCAACATTTCTTATTGCCTGAATAGGCGAGGTTTTGGAGGCTGAAATAAGCGGAATTAATGCCGCAATCATAACTACCGCTTCGTTGATTACTGCCGCAACCGGCAGTGCAATAAGGCTTTTTGACATAACGGCGTCTTCTATTGCAAGCTTTAATAAAAGGCTTACCGTGAAATATGAAATTGCCAAGCTAATCGGAATACAGATAAGCGAAATTATAAATGCTTCCCGTCCGAAAATATTTACAATCTGCCTTTTTGTTGTGCCTATAGCTCTAAGCATACCTATTTGCTTTCGTCTGTCTTTAAGATTGTTATTAAACGAATTTACAATGGCAACGCAGGAGGCTAAAATAAGAACAATCAGAAGCAAAACGGCGAGGTCGCCTCCCGACATCAAATCGTCAAAGCTTGCTGAGTTGTTTGATGATACATAATTATCGTTTATTTCGGAAGTGGCTTTTTGTGAAACCGATTTACGGATTTTGTCGAAATTTTTATTCTTACATTTTACATAAAACGCAAGCATTTCCTTGCCGCCTGCGTCAATTTTTTCTTTGTTTGATGCAAGAATTGCAGGAATAAGCGTATCGTATTGGTCTGACTCTAAATATGCATAACCGATAATCGATTTTTTATCCTGCAAAATTCCGACAAGCTTGTATTTCTTTTCCACGGTTTTGTAATATTTTGAGAAGTTATTTTGAATATCAAGCTGAAGTGTGATTGTATCACCGATTTTTGCTTTTTTATATCCTAATTTTGAAAGAGCTGTCTTTTCAATCGCAACCTCGCCCTTATTTTGCGGATATTTGCCGTCAAGAATGATGGGATTTGCAAGCGCTTTGCCGCTTTCGTCAAAGTATGCAATATTTGAGCCGAGCGTTTTACTGTCGTTTTTGTTATACGCATAGCCCAAGGTGTGCGCCGTGCCGAAGCTTTCAACGGTTTTGTCGTCTTGCAAGGCTTTAAAATCACTTTCGTCAATCCCTGCGGCGGATATAATCATAGTTTCATATCCGTGACTTTTGTAGTAATTTGCATTGCTTGTTTCCTGCGCCGCCGAGTATAAAAACACGATACTGCTTGAAAATACCATTGCAAGGATAATGCCGATAATCATTATAGTGTATTGCTTTTTTCTCTGTTTTATATTCCCGATCGCAAGGGTATTAACTGTCAATTTCTTTTTCAATTTTCATCCACCGCCTTCGTGTCGGCAACTATTTTACCGTCCTCAATGGTGAGTATTCTGTCTGCCTGCTCGGCAACGTGCAAATCGTGGGTTACAAGTATGAGCGTAATTCCAAATTCCTTTGCGCAATATTTTAAAAGCGAGAGCACCTCTTGACCGCTCTTTTTGTCAAGATTACCCGTTGGCTCGTCTGCAAAAAGGATTGACGGCTTGTTTGCAAGCGCCCTTGCTATCGCAATTCTCTGCTGTTGACCGCCCGAAAGCGCAGACGGCAAATGGGAAAGCCTGTCCTCAATTCCAAGCATAGAGATGATTTTATCAATGTATTTTTCGTCAACCTTTTTCTTATCAAGCATAATCGGCAAAATTATGTTTTCGTATCCCGTCAGTTCGTTTACAAGATTGTAGGACTGAAAAACAAAGCCGAATCTTCTTCTTCTCAAAATCGAAAGCTGATTGTCACTGTAGTCGCTGAGCTTTTTTTCACCGTAAATTACATAGCCGCTCGTTGCATTTTCAAGAGAAGAGAGAATGTGCAAAAATGTGGATTTGCCCGAACCTGACGGACCTGTCACGACGCAAAATTCTCCCTGCTCAAACGATATACTCACGTTGTCAACCGCCTTAACGGTGCTGTCTGAGCTGATGTATTCCTTTGTGAGGTTTTTACATTCGATTATTTTCATTTCGCTGTTCCTTTCGATGTTAATCTTTTTCTTTATCTTAATAATACAGCACCAATCTTTAATTAAACTTACTTTAATCTTAAGATTTCGTAATGTTTTGAAATAATGATAAAAAATACCGCCCTTTGAGTAAAACGGGCGGTATTATGATTGTTTGCTCACAGCGCCTCGTAGCCGTCGATTTTAGGCAGGCATATTGTAACGCATAAGCCGTCGTTTTTGTTTTGCGCCGTGATAATCCCGTGGTGGCGCTCAATAATTGCCTTGCTTATCGTAAGCCCAATACCTGTACTGCTTTTTGTCGAGCTTTCAGCCTTGTAAAAGCGGGTGAAAAGATTTGATATTTCCTCCTCCTTCATTCCACCGCCGTCATCTTCAAGCTCTATTGTCGCCGAGCGTTCGCTGTTTGTTATTGTAATTTTAATGGTTCCTTTATCGTCCGTGTGCTCGCAGGCGTTTTTTATTATGTTTGAAAGTGCCTCGTAAAGCCATTCCCGGTCACACCTGATTTTGCTTGTGCCGTTTAATTCGAAATTTTTCTCCTTAAAAAGCGGATTGAAGTCTAAAATGAGCTTTTGGCATATTTCGTTAAGGTCATTTTGCTCAAAATTCATATAATATATGTCAAGTTTGACCTTTTCAAGCTTCAAAAGCTTATATATCAGTTGCTCCATTTTATTGATTAATTCAAGCTCTTTTTGTGCGTGTGTGTTTTCGCCGCTTGCAAGGTCCATTTCACAGTAAAGCCTGAGCGCCGCAACCGGAGTTTTAAGCTGGTGCGATATGTCGGATATGAATTGAACGTTTTTCTTGTTTTCGTTATATGCTCCTTC
>DAVZKM010000018.1:0-16144 GCA_052272245.1 Eubacterium sp. | reverse complement strand
GTGCAAGTTCAATGCCGCAATTCAGCGATATGACGAGGATAATACCCCCGTTTTCCATGCGATGATAACAGACATTACGCAGATAAAGAAGGCGGAGGAATCGGCGGATAAAATGAGGGATATGCTTGTTGAAATGTTTAAAAATCTTCCCGATCCGATTTTTTGCACGGACACCGACGATATTTGGCAGCTTCAAATTGTCAGCGAGGATTTTATCAAATTTTTAGGCTTTTCACGCTCTCATATTTTTGATGAACACAAGGGCAGGCTTGACGATTTTGTGAGCGAAAGGGAAGCAAAATTCATTGAAGCACAGATAAAAAAGCAAATTTCCGACGGCAAAAGCACTACGGTTTCACGTTACAGCGTAAGAACAAAATCGGGCAGATTTCTTATTGTTGAGGACAGAAGAAAGCTTGTTAAACAGGCTGACGGCTCATATTCTATGATTTGCAGGCTTAAAAATGTAACAAATTCGTATTCGGAAATGTTTTAATGATTTTGCACATTGTAATAAATATACACTTTCAAAACGGTTGTGATTTTTGCAACCGTTTTTTTGTTATTTCACGACAAATCATCAATATTTTGTATATTATTGAACAACTTGGTAAATATAACCAATCAGTGCGTTAAAATTTTGTTAATAATCACGAAATAAATTATTGCCCGTTTTGTTGAATTATTTTATTAATAATATTATAATTAAAGTGTGTATTACATTGAGTAATTTTTGCCATTACTCAATGGATTTTCAGGCGAAAATGATTGAAAAGGAGATTTGCGTATGAAAAGGAAAAGCAAAAAGCTGCTCAGCGTATTGCTTGCGGTTTTTATGGCTGTAACGAGCATAATGCCTGCGGCATCTGCTTTTGCGGGCGACGGAGTTGAAGGCTTTTGGGATATCGAGCTTTTTTATAAAGACACCGATACAATAGTGCCTTCGTATGTTGACGAAACAGCAGAAGAAAAGCAAGTATATGTTGAGACTATGAAGGAGGGCGAAAAGCTCAACCTTACATATAAGCTTATCGATACCGAAATGCCGGATAACGGATACGTCAAATGGTACAGCGATATGCCAACTTTGGTTGACGTTGACCAAAACGGTGTGGTTAAGGCATTCGACTCATCAAAGGGTGCGGTAATTCAAAACTGGATTGATAATGAGGTTAAGCCTATTCCGCTTGTGGGTAAGATTATAGCTACCGTTCTTGAAAAGGCGCTCTTTAACGACAAAATAGATATTGATTCTATGGACACCGAAGCAATTATTGATATTGTTGAGGCTGCTTTCGGATCGGATTCTCCTATTGCCGGTTGGATTGATTCATACAAGGGCGAACTTATCGACTCTCTTCGCAAATATCTTAATAACATTAATTCAGTTATCCACGTTGCGCTTTATGACAAGGACGGCACTGAACTTGATAACGATTCGCTTCGTATCAATATTGTTAAGAATGACGAGTGGTATGCTGCCTTTCTCCCGAACGGAACTCATATCACCAATAAATCCCAGGTGCCTACTACAGTGGCAGCAGGCACAACAGTTCAGCTTTCAGCTATAACAACTCCGCTTCGCTTGCATTACGGAACAATGTATTCTGTTAAGAGTTCTTCAATCTTTACTCAAGGTAAGGTTGTTGCAACCGTAAATGACAGCGGACTTGTAACGTTTAAGAATAAGGGCAAAGTTACAATTATGGCATCGCCTGATACTGACGACATAATTAACGGTATTCTTGGGTTGGTAAACAAGTTTTATGAGGTAAAAGGAACAATAGATTCGGATAAGCTTGCCGGAATCCTTATTGATTATATCGGAATTGATATAAACAGGGCAGTGCTTGCCGCTATTCTTGACGCTTGCTTCGCAATTAAAGACATAGTCGGAGACACGGCAGACCCGGTTCAGCTTACTGCTACTGCAATTAAGCTTATCAGCAACCTTGTTCTTCAGTTTGTATATAACGATTCAATCACATTTGAGGTTGTTGACGCTCAGCCGCTTGAAAGCTTTGATATTGACGGTGCAAATACCGTTCAGGAGGGCTCTCAAATTCAGCTTGCAATCACAAACATTAAGCCGACAATGGGCGATACATCGGATATTACTTGGACATCGTCAAATCCTGAAATTGCTTCTGTTGACCCTGTAACGGGTACCATCACAGGCAGAGATGCGGGCGGCTCTTTAGGCAGCGTCTCAACTCAAAAATGTACTATTACGGCGACTTCGGCGGCAAACGGAATTTCAAGAGAAATACAGCTTACTGTAACAGGTAAAACCGGTAAGTATTTGTCAGATGTTGAAATTACCGGCAAAAACTATCTTGAAACGGGGCAGGAAACAGACCTTACATATCAGGTATTCCCGAAGCGTGTTGCACAAAGCAGTAACCTCTATGTTACTTGGGGTATGGTAACAGGTGAGGACGAAAACGGCGATACAACATATTCTTGGGCTACTGACGACGCTCCTGCTACCGACGGCAGAGGTCAGATTGACAAAACCGGTCATTACACCGTAGTGTCCGGCGGTAAATCAACAGTAGTTCTTAAGGCGCAAACGGGTTATTACATTTCAGGCAGCAAATTTTATGAAATCTCTTCAAAAACAGCAACATTTGAAATGTTAAACGGTATTCCTGTTGAAAATATTACAATCAGCGTTGACAGTGCTCTCGGCATAGCAAGCAGTATTAATAAAACGACAGACGTTACCGTTGGCGATAAAACATATAAATATGTATCTGTTAAAGCAGGCACTCAGTATGCAGGTTTGGGCGCTCAGCTTTCGGCAACGGTTGAGCCGGAAAATGCTTCTAACAAAGACCTCACTTGGGTAGTTGATAACAGTAATTATTCAACCGAGCTTTCAAATGAAACTCATACCGCAAAAATAACACAAAAAGCAGGTCTCGAATATGCAGATTCATTTAATATTTATGCAGTTTCTGCCGACGGAAAAATAAAATCAAACGAGATTACCGTTACGGTTGCCAAGAATACGACAAGTTCAAACAAGATTGATAAGGATTCGTATTCCGTAACAAAAGGCAAAACGGTTGACGCTACTCATACAATGAAATTCAGCGGCTCAAACGGCACATATTCGGCATGCTACAAATGTAATTGGTATTCAAGTGACGAAAACGTATTTACTGTTGAAACAAATAATAATGATAACGGAGATGCAACAATAAAAGGTGTTGACGTAGGTAAGGCTACTCTTTATTGCGTGTCAGCCGACGGAGGTTATGTTGATACGGCTGAAGTTATCGTATATCCTGACAAGGATTATCTTTCCAATATCGTTTCTCTTTGCGACTCAACGGTAGTTTTGTGCACAGATGAAAATCAAGAGCAGTACGACCAATATTGCGGTTCTCTCGATATGGCATACTATGTTCTTTATGATTCGCCTATGGCAAGCCAAGACACGTGTGACACCTATGCCCGTGAACTTCTTTATGATTTCTATAAAATCGGCGGCTTTGTAGGTATTTTGGGTGTAGATATTTTAGGGCCTAACAAAACACCGCTTTCAAGTAACCACGTAACGGTTAAGGTGCCTACCATCGGTAACTATACTAATTATAAATATGATTTTGATATGCAATTAAAGCCTGCTAACGCAATGTATAACAGTATTAATTGGACATCATCAAATCCAAATATCACAATTGACAAAAACGGTATTGCAAGGCCAAAGTCTAACGAGGCTTGTTCGGCAATGATTACATGTACCGTTACCGACTATATGGGCACAGCCACAAGCACAAATGCATTTATCACCTTTGCAAAAGTTCCGGTAACAGGCGTGTCACTTGATACAGACACTATTGAGGGCGGTAAGATTGGCGAGTCTCAAACGCTTACTGCTACCGTTACACCAAAGGGTACAAGCGGTATCGGCGCAAGCTGCACAGACGTTTATTGGTATTCAAGCGATGAAAATATTGCAACGGTTGACCAAAACGGCGTTGTAACCTTTAAAGAAGGCGGCGATTGCGTAATCACCTGCCAAACATATGACGGCGGATATGAAGCAAAGTGCAATGTTAACGTTGTAACTAACTACACATCACTTGAAAATCTTGTTAAATCATATAATGACCAGCAGCTCAATCAGGTAAACTATTATCCGGACAGCTGGGAAGTATATCAAAATGCCATGAGCAAGGCTCAGGGTATGATTGACAAGGGCGGATACTCGCAGGCTCAAGTTAATGCAATGGTAACAGAACTTGAGGCAGCTTATAACGGTCTTGTCAAGTATAACTACATTAAAAAAGTGGAGCTTTACCTTGACGGCGAGCCTACTAAGGAATTTTATCAGTATGACCTTAGCTTGCTTAAAGACGGTATCAGCTATAAAAACGCTGTGCTTGACCTTAATGTAAGGCTTTATCCTAACAACGGCTCATACAAGTCGGTTACTTGGGAATCGTCAAATGAGCTTATCAGCGTAACTCAGGACGGTAAATGCACACCTACTCAAAACAAATCCTGCTATGGTTTGATTACCTGTACGGTTGAGGACCATTTTGGCAATAAATATCAGGATACGGTTTGGGTGTCATATGCATTCTATCCCGTAACCGGTGTTGTAGTAAGCCCGTCAAGCATTTCAGGTGCACTCGGCACAACTGCCCAGCTTTCAAAGACCATTGAGCCTGAGGGTACAAGCTTGCCTCCTCATGTAGGAAAGGCAAGTATTCAAAACGTTTATTGGGAGTCCGATGATGAAAATATCGCAACAGTTGATGAAAACGGACTTGTAACATTTGTTTCAGCCGGTGCAACTACTGTTCGTTGCGTATCATATGACGGTGGTATTTACGGCGAATGTCACGTATCATCTGACGGCGACCGTACAGCGCTTAAGGCGGCAGTTGAAGAATATAAGGATATTGATTATAAGGATTATGTTTATGACTACGGTCAAGTGTTTAAGGCTGCATATGATGCGGCAACCGATGCTTTGACAGACGATACATTAACTCAGGAAAAGATTGATGAAACAGCTCAAACTCTTGTTGCGGCTTATGAGGCTATGATTGAGCACCCATATGTTCACGTAACAGACGCTGAGATTACTTATCAAACTGCAGCTAAGCCGCTTGTAGGTGGATATAGTGATGTAGAAAACGGAACAATCGGAGATAACAATTCGATTTCGGTAAATCTTTCGGGTGATAAGTATGCAAATTATAACAATTATAACAAAATTACTTTAACCTCGAATGCTCTTCCTTTGGGTGCAATGTATAAGGCGGTTGAATGGAGCGTTGTTGATTCATATAAAATGGATTCATCAATAAGCGAAAGCTCAATTACGCTTACACCGACAGACAGAAACAACGGCGGTTGGGCTAAGGTTAAGGTTACTTACACAGACGAATACGGCAGAGCCTTTGAAAAGACAATCAATGTTACTATGAGTGACAAGATTGCAACAGGCTTTGACATTAAAGAATCGGAGCTTACCTATTACGCTACCGATAATGAAACACAGCTTGAATATACACTTTCAGGTTCACCTGAATTTGGCAATATCACATGGACTTCAAGCAATGAAAATGCAGTCAAGGTATCAAATGACGGCAAGCTTACCTTTGTTGAAAAGGGCGAGGCTGTTATTACAGGTACAACGTTTGACGGCGGATTTACAGATAAGGTTAAAGTCACTGTTTTGACAGACTTTAGTGTTCTTGCCGCAAAGCAGAGTGAATATAACGCTCTTATTGAAGAGGTTAAGGATTCATATACATACACTAAAGCAAGCCTTGATGTATTGAGTGCCGCAGTGGCTGAGGCTAAGACAATGATTGACGAAGGCAAGGTTACTCAGGCTGAAGCTGACGCAATGCTTAAAAAGCTTAACGATGCATACGATTCGCTTATTTTATACGTTGCAAGCGAGGGTGTGGAAATCGGCTACTATGAGACAGAAGGCGTAACAAATCCAAATCCGGGCTACTACCGCTACACAGGCACATTCATAAACGGCAAGAGTATTAGTCTTGTTGCTAATGAGCAGCCTAAGGATTCTGTTTATAAGTCAGTTGAATGGAGTTCGTCAAACAATAATGTTACCGTAAGCGAGAGCGGCGTTGTAACTAACAATTCAGCTTTGGCTCAGGCTGCGGATATTACTTGCACAATTACAAACGAAAAGGACGAAACTTATTCATCAACCGTAACGGTTACATTTGTAAGATACGGAGTAACAGGTATCAGCTTTGCCGACGAAAAGGTATTCGGCGCTCCTGCCCAAACAGTTACTCTTTCGCCTAAGTTTGAACTTGGCGGCAATGTTTCCGTAATCAAAGATTGTGCATATGTATCCGATAATGAAAGTATTGCAACAGTTGATGAAAACGGTGTAGTTACATTTGTTTCGCAGGGCTGTGCAACTATCACCGTTACCGCTAAGGACGGTGGATATGTCGCAACAATTAAGGCTTATACAACCTGGGATACGGCTGCGCTTAAGGCGGCTATCGACGAGGCAAACAAAATCACCCCGACGGATTATGCGGTTTCTTACGCTAATACTTTTACCGCCGCACTTGACAAGGCTAACGAGGTTTATGCAAATATGCAAGCTTCTCAGGAAGAGATTAACGCTGCTTGCAGTGCTCTTGTAGCCGCAACAACAGCACTTGAGGGTCACGAATTTATCGTACCTGAAATTAATGTTAAAAACGGCGATACCATTCTTGACGAAACAGCGCTTGTTCAGGTATCCGAGGACACTCAAAAGGCTACCCTTTCGCTTGCACTTAATGACGGCGCAATGGTTAAATCAACCGATATTGCGGTAAGCGATGAAAACGGCGTTAAAGCTTCTGTAAGCGGCAATGATATCAATATTACAAAGACGGCTGACAAGGGAACGTTTAACCTTACCGTTAAGGTTGTTGACGAATGGGGCAGAGAATATACTAAGACATATGCAATTAGCGTAATTAATATTGTTATTCCTGTAACTTCGCTTGAGCTCACTGTTGACGGAAACACCATAACCGACGGTAAATATACAGTAAGTTCAGGTAGCAAATTAACCTTCAGTAAATTTACAAGCGTAACAGTAGGTTATATTCCTACTCCTGCCGACGCAAATGCTATTACATCGGTAAACTATAAAGTTGACGACACATCGAATTTCTCAATTGATAACAGCGGTAAAATTACCCTTACAACAATGGGTAAGGTTAATCCATTGCCTTCAATTGCAACAAAAGTAACAGTTACCGTTACAAATGCAGACGGCTCAACGGCAGAGTCTGAGTTTACATTTACAGTCACAAAAGCATAACGGGAGGCGCAAATGAGTAAAAAGTTAAAAAAATATTTATCTGTGCTTCTTGCAACGGTTTTGGCAACAGGCTGCCTTTCGGCAGTCGTTGCCTTCGCCGACGACAGCGTTGCGCTTAACGAGATGAATTTCCCCGATGCTAATTTCAGAGCATATTTATCCGAAAAGGTTGATACAAACGGCGATAATGTATTGAGTGTTGAGGAAAGAAATAATCACCCTATTATTTCAGTTGCAAATCGTGGTATTACAACCCTTAAGGGTATCGAGTATTTTCCTAATTTAAAAAATCTCAGCTGTTCACAAAATCCGCTTGATAAGCTTGACGTATCTGCCCTTACCGAGCTTACGTCACTTACGTGTATGGCTGACGGCTTGACCGAGCTTAATCTTTATGAAAACAATAAGCTTCAAAGGCTTAATTGTGCAAACAATCAGCTTACTTCGCTTGTTGTTTTGGCTGATTCGTTGACAAAGGTTGATTGCTATGTTAACAAACTTGAAACGCTTGATTTGACTTCCGTTCCTAATTTGAAATCGCTTCGATGCGACCAAAATCGCTTAAAGAGTCTTGACCTTTCAAACAACCAAAGCTTGACTTCAATCAATTGCACATATAATAATTTGACGTCGCTTGATTTGAGCAAAAATACAAGCCTTGCAAATGTTACAAATGCTATGATTGGCAACCAATCTGTAAGCCTAAAAGCGAATTTTGACGGCAATATGATTGTTATTCCTTTTGAAAACAGCAATCTTGACAATGATAATTATGTTTCAAGTACGCTTGATGATTACGGCGACGGTTCAGGCTTTAATTTTGAAAGCTTTATTGCTTATGACGTAAGCGAAATTGACGGCGGCATTGAGTATTATTGCAATACCAAGCTTGCAGGAAGCGAAAATATGAAAGTAAGCGTTACCGTTTCAAGAGATTTCCATCAGGTTGATTTCTATGCCGACAGTGAAAATACCTCGCTTATCGGCAGGGCTTTTGCAAATGACGGGCAGTCGGTAACTGCTCCCGAGATTAAAAATCCGCCGCAGTGCAAGGTGCTCGACACATGGAGTGACACGCTTGATAATGTGACGGGGGATAAGAGCATTTATGCTAATTGGAAGGATGCTCATTCTTACAGTCTTTATTCATTCTCGAATGACACTGCAACAGTAAAGTGTTCCGCTTGCGGCGACACATTTACTTTAAGCTTTATTGACGCAGTAAATTCAAAGAAGGGCGACGAAAAGTACAGTCCATATCTTGACGTTACAAAAGACGGCGTAATCAACGCTAAGGACTATGCAGTTTTAAATAAAATGAAATAACTAAGACTTTAATAAATCAAAAACCGCACCTCCTTTAAGGTGTGGTTTTTTGATTTATGTAGGGGGGCGCCATTGGCCGCCCATTGATTTAAAAGTATAAAATTATTTACTATTTTTATATTTTATGTTATTATAAAATTAGGGGTATTATACCTAATTCTATTATTTTAAGGGGATATAATTATGAAAGATTGGTATAAGGAATTAGTTGTTTATCAAATTTGGCCACGTTCGTTTTGCGACGGCAACGGTGACGGAATAGGAGACCTTGAGGGTGTGCTTTCAAAGCTTGATTATTTGCAGGATTTGGGCATAAATTGCATTTGGTTTTCTCCTCTTTATCCGTCACCTAATGCAGATTTTGGTTACGATATTGCCGATTATAAAAATATACATAAGGACTACGGCACTCTTGATTTGTTTAGGCAGGTGCTTGACGGCGCACACAAGCGGGGAATGAAGGTTATTATGGACCTTGTTGTTAATCACACGTCTGACGAGCACGAATGGTTTATTAAATCCAAAGACCCGTCATCGCCTTATCACGATTATTATTTTTGGCGCAAGGGCAGGCTCGGCGGCAAGCTTCCGCCTAACAATTGGCTTTCATGTTTTGAGGGCAAGGCTTGGGAAAGGGATGAAAAAAGCGGAGAATATTATCTCCACGTTTTCGCAAAGAAGCAGCCCGACCTTAATCACGATAACCCGAAGGTAAGACAAGAGGTTAAGGATATAATGAAATTTTGGCTCGATATGGGGGTTGACGGTTTTAGAGAGGATGTTATAACGTTTATTTCCAAAAGACCCGGGCTTCCGGACGGTATACCGCTTCCTATCGGCTGCGGAATTGAGCATTATATGGACGGCCCTAATATCCATAAATATTTGAGTGAATACAGAGAAATAACGGATAAATACGATTGCTTTACAGTCGGTGAAGCGCCGATGATGACGCCTAATAATGCGCTTAAATATATTGACGAAAGTCACAAAGAACTTGATATGATGTTCCATTTTCAGCATATTGAGGCGGACGCATTTTTAATTGACTTCTTGCAGACTAAGTTTAAGCTCAAAGAAATGAAAAAAGCATTTACAAATTGGCAAAATAAGTTAAACGGCAGGGCTTGGAATACGCTTTATATCGAAAATCACGACCACCCGAGGATTATAAGCCGCTACGGAAATGAAAAATACAGAGTTCAGTCGGGCAAAATGCTTGCAAATATGTATATGCTTCAGCAGGGAACGCCGTTTGTTTATCAGGGTCAGGAGCTTGGTATGCTCAATACCCGTCTTGGCTCTATTGACGATTACGTTGACTGTTTTGTGAAAAATAATTATGACGTTGCAATCAATAAGCTTCATATGAATAAAGAAAAAGCATTTGAATTTGCCGTTAAATCGACAAGAGATAATTCACGTACACCCGTTCAGTGGGACGATAGCGAAAACGCAGGATTTACAAAGGGTACGCCGTGGTTTCCTGTTAATGAAAATTACAAGCAAATCAATGCAAAAGCCGAAATGGCAAATCCTGATTCTATTTATAACCACTATAAAAAGCTCATTAAGTTTAAGAAAGAAAACGATGTTGCAAAATGGGGCGATTATAAGGAATATTACAAAAATTCCGATAAGCTTTATGTTTATTCACGCTCATATAACGGCAAAAGACTTTTGGTTATTAATTCGTTTTCTGATGAGCGTGTGCCGTTTGAAGCGCCAAAGGACTTTAATCTTGAAAAGGGAACACCTATTCTTTGCAATTATGAAAATAATTTTGTTCAGTGCAACGGTTTTAAGCTCAGACCTTATGAAACAAGAGTTTATATGTTTGAATAATCTTAAGAAAATCGTAAGATATACTTCACAAATATTTTTGCTTGGTGTAATATAATCGGTATATCTATTAATTAAGAGGAAAACATTATGAATATTCTTGTGCTTGATGACGAGGCGGAAATTGCCGACCTTGTGGAACTTTTTCTTAAAAATGAGGGATATAACGTATATAAATTTTATTCAAGCAGTGAGGCGATAAAATGCATTAACTCAACCCCGCTTGATTTGGCGCTTCTTGACGTTATGCTTCCGGATACGGACGGTTTTACAATTCTTCGCAAAATAAGAGAGGAGGGTCATCACTTTCCTGTTATTATGCTTACGGCAAAGGTGGAGGATAACGATAAAATTATCGGCTTGTCGCTCGGCGCAGACGATTATATTACAAAGCCGTTTAATCCGCTTGAAATGGTGTCAAGAGTTAAGGCTCAGCTTAGGCGATATACTATTTACAACGGCACAGAAACATTGGAGAGCAAAGAAATTTTCGATTTTTCCGGTTTGATTGTTAATCATCAAACCCACGTTTGCACCCTTTATGAAAAGGAGATTGCGCTTACCCCGACCGAGTTTAATATTCTTTGGCTTCTTTGCAAAAATGCAGGCAAAGTTGTTTCCACCGAGGAAATTTTTGAAAAGATTTGGAATGAGAAATACCTTGACAGCAACAATACGGTTATGGTACATATAAGAAGAATAAGGGAAAAGCTTAACGAGCCGTCAAGAAATCCTAAGTTTATTAAGACTGTTTGGGGAGTAGGGTATAAGATTGAAAAGAAATAAGTATAAAAGAATTTTTGCAAAAATTTTAATTCGATACATAATCTGCACAGCCGTTTTTTCAATTCCACTCTGGGTATTTGCAGATCGGTATTTATTGCTTATCGAAAATTTAACAGGCAATGAATCTTTTTACGATATCAGCACCGTTATAGTTTTAAATTTAGTTCTTGCACTTGTGATTACGCTTGTTTTTATGATTCGTGCGGCACTGCTTCTTGACAGGGAATATGACGCACTTGACGGAATAGTCGATGATGACTATGTAAGTCCTCGGCTTCCCAATATTATTTCACCAAGGCATAAGGATGTTGAGGAAAAGATTAAAAAGGAACTTAAGTTTAAGCAATACGTTGCAAACGAGGCGGAGCAGAGAAAAAACGACCTTGTTGTTTACCTTGCCCACGATTTAAAAACTCCGCTGACTTCTATTATCGGATATTTAAGCCTGCTTGACGAAAACCCTGATTTCAGCGTGGAATACAGGGCAAAATATACAGGCATTGCGCTTGATAAGGCATACAGGCTGGAGCAGCTTATCAATGAATTTTTCGATATAACACGTTTTAATCTTCAGTCTTTTCCGCTTGAAAATAATCATATTGACCTTTCCTTGTTACTCAGGCAAATGGCAGAGGAATTTTATCCCGTTTTAAAGGAAAAATATCTTACCTGCACCGTAAAGGCGGAGGATAAGGTTAATATTATCGGCGATTCCGACAAGCTTTCACGTGTGTTTGACAATTTGATGCGCAATGCTTCAAATTATTGCTATGAGGGCACAAATATTGAAATTAATGTTTTCAAAAAGGATGAAAATGCCGTTGTGACTTTTATTAATCAAGGCGATAAAATCGAAAAGGAAAAACTTGATATGATTTTTGAAAAGTTTTTCCGTGCCGATACGTCCAGAACGAGCAGGACCGGAGGAACAGGCTTGGGACTTGCCATTGCAAAGCAGATTGTTGAGCGCCACGGCGGAACAATTACAGCCAAAAGCAATGAAAAATATACGATTTTTACTGTTTCTTTGCCGCTTGAAAATCAAATTTAAGAAAATCGTAAGAATTTTGAAAATTAATGTTAAAACAAAAAATCCTATTTTGATTTATATTTTAATAAATCAAGGAGGTTTCTGTTTATGGCAAGAAAAAGAATTTCAAAATCCATGCTCAGCCTTGTGCTGATAACAGTATTATTAATTTCGGGCGTTTCAATAGCACAAAGAGTGCATAACGATAATAGTTTAGCGTATTCCGGATTGGGTGAGACAAACGATGAGGATAAAAATATTTCAGCCAAAAAAATGATTGAAAATTATGCTGATGAAAACGGCTACACGCTTGCTGATTATCCCCAAAGCCTTGTTGATATGCTTAACAGAAATAAAGAAACAAAGGAATTTGTGCTAAATTATCCTAAGTATAAGGACAAGCATTTTAAGATTAATATGAAAGAGTATAAAAATTGTGACAGCGTTCCTCTTTTTATGCAATGGGATATCAGATGGGGCTATAAAATATACGGCGATGATGTGGCAGGTTTGACCGCTTGCGGCCCTACTTGCCTTTCAATGGTTGCGGTTTATCTTTTGCAAGATATAAAATATTCACCCGATTATATGATTGATTGGGCAAAGGAAAACGACTATTGCGTTGACGGCGGCGGTTCACTTTGGACTCTTATGAGCGAGGGGGCAGAAAAGCTTGGCATTAACTCAACTGAGCTGCCTCTCGACAAGCAAAGGGTGATTAATAATCTTGAAGTCGGCAACCCTGTTGTTTGCATAATGGGACCCGGTGATTTTACAAAAAAAGGGCATTTCATTGTAATGACGGGTATAGAAAACGGCAAGATTAAAATTAATGACCCAAACAGTATTGAAAATTCCAATAAGCTTTGGAATTTTGATGATATTTCTTCGCAAATTAATAATTTATGGGCAATGCGCATACTTGAAAAATAGCCTTTGAATATCATTTAATTTTTGTGCGATTTTATGGTAGACAAATTGATTTTTTGGTGCTATAATCTTTGCAGTTTCAGAAATAAGGAGGCGAAACATATGGACAGTTGTGATAATCGAAGTAGCTTTGGCGATGGGCAAGGTTTGAAAAAGCAAATGTCTTTATGATTTCGCATTAATATAATTTTCAGCTTTTCCATCGTTTAAGAATGTCACAACTATTATTTTGATTGTGTATTTTTGCACGATGGATTTTTTATGCCCTTTTTAGGGAGAACGGAGGCTGAAATGGAATTAGATTTAAAATCTGACAAGCTTATTGAAGAAATTGTTGCTGTTATCAGGAGCAATTTGGATAAAGAAAAATTAGTTGAAAAGCTTGACGACTACCATGCAAACGATATTGCGCAAAGCTTGGAGTATTTAACAAAGGATGAGCGTTTGGCGCTTTATCAAATTTTAGGCGACGAATGGGTTTCGGAAATTCTTTCCTATGTTGAAGAGCCTGAGCAGTATATTAACGAACTCGGTGTTGAAAAACTTGCCGATATCATTAACGAAATGGACTCCGATGATGCAGCCGATTTGCTTGAAAAGGTTGATGAAAGCGTTAAGGAGAAGCTTCGTTTAAGTCTTGATGATGATGTTAAGGCGGATATTCAGCTCATAAATTCTTATGATGAGGACGAAGTCGGAAGCTTAATCACAAATAATTATATTTGCATTTCAAAAACGCTTGACATTCGTGGAGCAATGCACGAGCTTATTAAGCAAGCAGGCGATAACGATAATATTTCTACTATTTATGTTGTTGATGAAAACGGTAAGTTCAGCGGCGCTATTGATTTAAAGGATTTGATTATAGCAAGGCAAAGCGATACGCTTGATTCTATAATTATTTATTCCTATCCTTATTTTTATGCTGATGAAAAAATATCAGACAGTATTGAAAAAATCAAGGATTATGCCGAGGATTCACTTCCTGTTTTGAACCGTGATAAAGAAATTATCGGTATTATCACGGCTCAGGACGTTGTTGAGGCGGTTGATGATGAAATGGGTGAGGATTATGCAAAGCTTGCCGGATTGACTGCTGAGGAAGATTTGCAGGAAACGACAAAGCAGAGCATTAAAAAACGTTTGCCTTGGCTTGTTGTGCTTCTTGTTTTGGGTATGGGAGTTTCGGCTGTGGTAGGTACATTTGAAAATGTTGTCGCCATCTTGCCTATTGTCATTTGCTTTCAATCGCTCATTCTTGATATGGCGGGCAATGTGGGCACGCAGTCGCTGGCAGTTACAATTCGTGTTTTGATGGACGAGGAGCTTACGCCTAAGGATAAATTGAAATTAGTGTTTAAAGAGACAAAGGTTGGCTTTAGCAACGGCTTTTTGCTTGGTTTTTTGGCAATAGTATTTCTGGGATTATACATTTTCCTTTATAAAGGATATGATATTAGACACGCATTTTTGATTTCACTTTGCGTCGGGGTATCGCTTCTTCTTGCAATGATTGTTTCAAGCCTTGTCGGTACGCTTGTGCCGCTTTTATTTAAAAAGATAAAGGTTGATCCTGCCGTAGCTTCGGGTCCGCTTATTACCACGGTTAATGATTTGGTGGCGGTTGTTATTTATTATGGCCTTTCGTGGGTATTTTTAATTCAAACTATGCATATTGTCGGTTGAAATAATTAACATTTTTCATAAAAGTGTTGTCTTTTTGCACAAATAATTATCAACCGATTTGTACGATATGTCGATTTTACGTCAAAAAGTTGCAATTTATCTTGTTATGTGTCAAAATAGAGTTCTGATTTATTGCGTTTATTAATTTAATAGGAGTTAAACCGAAATGGACAGAAGAATAAAAAGGACACGAACAGCTGTTTTTAATGCCGTTCTTGACCTTATGGTTGAAAAAGATACAAGCAAGATTACCGTTCTGGAGCTTTGCAAGCGTGCGGATATTAATAAAAGCACGTTTTATTTGCATTATAAAAGTATGGACGATTGCCTGCAAAACTGTTTTCAAATCATTATGAACGGTATTATCGACATTTCAAAGAAGATTAATTATAATGAAATTAAGCATAATCCCCAACCTGCTGTTGACAGGCTTCTTGACGAGGTGGAGAAAAATATTGAATACCTTTCAAAATTCAAGTCAAGCAGTATTTGTGCCCCGGCAATAAAAATGCTTAAGGAAAATCTTGTTGCGTCAATCTCTCAAAGCAACGGTTTCACTATTGAAGATAATTATTTCGAGGTTTCAACAATTACGTTTGGCGTTGCCGGCTGTATTGACGCTCTTATTGAGCCGCTCCCGGTTTTTAATAAGGAAGAACTCGGCAAAGTAATTGTTGCGATGCTCCAATCGTCAAAAGAATAATTATTTGACATATGTCATATATATCGTGTATAATTAAAGCATTAAAGTTTTAATTAAGGAGCGGCTTATGGCAAGACCAAAAAAGGCGAGAAAGGTTTGCTTTGAACCGAATATTGCGGAATTTATAAAAACAAAAAGCAGCAAGAGCTGGGTTGAACTTACTGTTGATGAATATGAAACCCTGCGACTTATTGATTATATGGGGCTTACCCAATATGAATGTGCATTGCAAATGGAAGTTGCCCGTTCAACAATTGCCGCAATTTACGAAAATGCAAGATACAAGATTTCCGATTCGCTTGTAAACGGCAAATCAATTAAAATCAACGGCGGCGATTATGTCCTTTGCAAAAACAGCGCTCATTGCTGCGGCAGATGCGGCGCTAATACCTGCGGCAGATGCAATCACGGGGCTTGCGAAAGATGCACGGGAACATTTCACCCTAAGGGCAAGGAATGTGACATTTTAAACTAAATAAAAATAATGAGCTGTCTCACATATTTAGTAAGA
>DAVZKM010000017.1:0-16592 GCA_052272245.1 Eubacterium sp. | reverse complement strand
GCCCCACACGCCCCTCAAACGTGCGCGTCTGCCGATTCCGCCACTCTCGCTCAACAGTTGACATTATAACAGAACGATATATGTATGTCAATACTTATTTTGCCAAAATTCAAAATTATTTAATCAGTTTTCAAAAGTTTTTCATACTTTTTATAATCAGGCATAAATTGACTAATAAAATTATAAAAATCCTTGCTGTGATTATGGTGCCTAATATGCGCAAGTTCATGAACAACTACGTAATCAACCGCTTCTTTAGGATATAGCATCAAATAATATGAAAAACAAATCGAATTTTTACCGCTGCAAGACCCAAATCGTTTTTTAGCCGATGTAATTTTAATACCGGTTGGATTAACATTCATAAGCCTTGAATAATATTTAACTCTTTCCGGCAAATATTCCTTCGCAAGATTAATAAGCTTGTTTTTCTCATCATCGCTAATGTCATATTTTTCTAACTTTTTCTTCTTTCGTTCAATTGCATTTTCAAGCCATACTTCATTTTTTGAAACAAATGCGTCAATTTCCCTATTAGTGACAAAATAAGGCGCTTTAACAACGGCACACATCTCATCATCTACAGAAAGCGAAAGCGTTTTCCTGTTGCTTTTAATAATCTTAATTTCCATTAATTCTTTGGTTTTTTCATTGTTAATCCAATACGATTTTTATCAATATCAAGGGAAATTACCCAAACTGTAACAATATCCCCTACCTTCAATACGTCACCGGGATGTTTTATATATTTATTAGTAATTTGAGAAATATGAACAAGGCCGTCTTGATGAACACCGATATCAACAAAAGCTCCGAAATCAATTACATTACGAACAGTACCGGTAAGTTCCATTCCTACCTTTAAATCTTCAATACCCATAACATCGGTACGAAGCATGGGTGCCGGAAGTTCATCACGAGGGTCTCTTCCCGGTTTTGAGATTTCTTTAGTTATATCAATAAGGGTCGGTTCACCGATATCAAGTTGCTTTGCAAGCGCAGACGTGCCAACGCTTTCAACATATTTACCAACTACTGATACACACCCTTTTCTCACGTCATTGTCAGATACTGAACATATTTTCAAAAGCTTACGTGCCGCATCATAACTTTCGGGGTGAACAGCTGTATTATCAAGAACATTCTCACTTTCTGCAACTCTTAAAAAGCCTGCACATTGCTCAAACGCCTTAGGACCGAGCATTGAAACCTTTTTTAATTCATCACGTGATTTGAATGCTCCGTGCTCCTGCCTGTAGCTAACAATATTATTAGCGATTTTGCTTGAAACACCTGCAACACGATTGAGAAGCTGAGCAGAAGCGGTATTAAGATCAACACCCACCGAGTTTACGCAATCCTCTACCACACCGTCAAGTGCACTTGAAAGTTGATTTTGCGGCATATCGTGCTGATATTGGCCTACTCCGATTGCCTTGGGGTCAATCTTAACAAGTTCGGCAAGCGGGTCCTGTAAACGTCTTGCAATGGAAACCGCACTTCTAAGCGACACATCATATTCAGGAAACTCCTCAGCCGCAAGCTTTGAAGCCGAATAAACCGAAGCGCCCGCTTCGCTTACGACCATATATGTTATACCGCAGTTAAGTTCCTTAATAACATCAGCGGCAAAAACCTCAGTTTCGTGAGAAGCCGTACCGTTACCGATTGCAAACATTTGAACATTGTATTTTTTAACAAGTTTTTTAATAATTTGCTTAGCCTGTTCAACTTTGTTATGAGGAGGAGCAGCATAAATAACACTTGTATCAAGCACTTTGCCTGTTTCATCAACAACTGCAACTTTGCAACCTGTTCTGTAACCGGGATCAAGGCCTAAAGTTACCTTTCCTTTAACCGGCGGTTGCATTAACAAATGCCTTGTGTTTTCAGCAAATACTCCTATTGCTTTTTCAGCGGCATTTTCTGTTAATGAATTACGTAGTTCACGCTCAATTGATGGAAATATAAGTCTTGAATAAGAATCCTCAATAGCTTCCTTAACAAATTTTTCTGTCGGTGAGTTTTCCTTAATATGAAGATTATAAAGAATGGTTAAAGCTGTGATTTTATCATAATTGATGCAAACCTTTAAAAAGCCTTCTTTCTCACCTCTGTTAAATGCCAAAACACGGTGTGATGCTACGCTTGAAATCGGCTCTGTATATTCCTTATACATTTCATATACACCAAGGTCGTCTTTTGTACCTGTAACAACAATATTACCATGGTTTTTGATAGAATATCTAAGCATTTTTCTGCCCGACGGGTCATCTGAAACGTATTCGGCAATAATATCCTTTGCGCCGTTAATTGCGTCCTCAATGCATTTAACCTCGTCATTAAGATATTTTTCTGCTTCTTCAATAGGTGATGAGCAATTTTTATCCTGAGCATAAATAAAATCAGCAAAGCCTTGCAATCCCTTAGCTTTTGCAACTGAAGCCCTTGTTTTACGTTTAGGACGAAACGGTCTGTATATATCCTCAAGTTCTGTTAATGTTGTCGCACTTTCAATAGATTTTCTTATTTCATCAGTCATAAGATTCTGCTCTTCTATAGATGAAATAATCTTATCCTTTTGCTCCTCCATATTGCGAAGATAACTAAGTCTTTCTGACAAATTTCTAAGTAATTGGTCATCAAGCGAGCCGGTGATTTCTTTTCTGTATCTTGCAATAAAAGGAATAGTGTTTCCGTCATCAATAAGTTTTACTGTATTTTCAACTTGCCAAGGTTTAAGCGAAAATTCATTAGTGAGTTTTTGTAAAATATCCATAATATATCCTTTCAAGGTGATAAAGGTATTTTAACAGATTAACACAAAAAATTAAAGAAAAATTTGTTAAATATTATTGAGTAATTTTAAATAATTTGATAGAATTAATATAAATTTAACAGGAGGTAAAGAAATGAAATTTGAACAACTTATAAAAGAAAGATATTCATGCAGAAAATTTAAGAATACACCCGTAGAAAAGGAAAAGATTGAAAAAATACTTGAAGCGGCACTTATTGCACCGACTGCCTGCAATTTTCAACCACAAAGAATTTTAGTATTAACAGATAAGAATATAATTAAAGCGCTTGATGATGAAAAATGCACAAGATACACATTTGACGCTCCCCTTGTTTTTGTTATGTGCGTTGACAGGTCAAAGGCTTGGACAAGAAAATACGACGGTATTTCATCGGCAGAAGTTGACAGCAGTATTGCAATGACTCAAATGATGCTTCAAGCTCAGGAATTGGGACTTGGCACAACTTGGGTTATGGCATTAAATCCTGATATTGCAAAAAAGGTATTAAACATTCCCGAAAATCTTGACGTGATTTCTTTTATGCCTACCGGGTATCCGGCTGACGACGCAGAAATCAATCCACTTCATTATAAGCATATTGACATTGACGAAATGGTAAAATTCAACAAATTTTAAATTGATAGAATAAAAAAGAACGACTGAAAAATCGTTCTTTTTTATTAGCTTTTCTTTATATTCTTTTCAAATTTAATCAAATAATTAATTGTAACTGTTCCGACAACTATACCCGTCGCAATACCGACCGTCATGATTACTGTATCAATTCCGTTTCTATAAAGCATATTACTGTCGGAATTTACAATTCCGTACATAGTATAATATAATGCGCCGCCGGGCAAAAGAGGAATGATTCCCGGAACTAAAAATACATTTGAAGGCGCTTTCAAAATTCTTGCACATAGTTCGCTGTAAAAATAAATCAAAAATGCTGCTGCAAAGTTTGCAAAAAACAGGCTTTTGGTAAGCTTAAAAATCAAAAGGTAGAAAGCAAATCCTACAGCACCGCCTACCGTTGATGCGGCAACATTCTTTTCACTTACTCTAAAATAAATCGAAAAGCCTAAAGTACCAATGCCTGCCATAATAATTTGAAGAATTTCTTTATTCATTTAAGAACACCTCCTAAAAGCAAAACGGAAACGGCAAAGCCTCCGGCAATGGCGACGGCTACAAATACTGCCTCCACAAAACGATAAAGCCCTGTTACTATATCACGATTAAACATTTCCTTGATTGAATTAACAAGCAACAGCCCGGGAATAAGAAGCATTATTACGCCTATCATCACTTTATCAACATTATTTCCAAAACCAAAATTAGTGAATAACAGTGCAATTACACCCGAAACGAGGCTTGCAATGAAAGTATAAATAACGTTATTAATATTGCGTAGTTTAAAGTTATAATCCATAAAATACACGGCAATCGCTATAACTGCGGCGGCCGTACCATCAAGCATATCTCCGCCGAAAAAAACTGCAAAACCACCTGCAGCAAGCATATATCCAATGCATTTCAGAATCTTTTTGGGCTTTGTTTTTTTCGGGTTGTTTATTATATCGCTAAGCTTGTCGATGTCAGGTTTATTTGTGCAAATATATCTTGTAAGCGCATTAATATCCTCAAGCCTTCCAAGGTCAGTACCTCCGCAAGTCACACGAACACTTTGCGTATAATGAGTCCCGTCAGGTCCTTTAATTGTTACGACAATAAGGCTTGTGATTGCATAAATTTCTATATTTTCAAAGCCGTAAGCCTTGTAAATTCTGTAAAGCGAATCTTCCACTCTTTTAATCTCGGCGCCCGTTTCAACGTATTGCCTGCCGAGAGACAAGGTAAATTCCAAAAATTGTTCACATTCAAAATTATTCATAAACATCCCTCAAGATTAATAATATTGATAAACGCTCATTTTGTCAACAGATTATAAAGAAAATTCTAAGAAACGGAAAAAACATTGTAATGCTTAATAAAATATGATATCTTATATTTGATAAGAGGTAGCATAATGACAAATTCAAAAATAAATTCAAGGCGTATTAATATATTTATAATAATGATTGTAATTGCATTTATTATATCAAGTTACATTTTTACTCCTTTTCCAAAAAATTACAGTGTAGAGGTACAAAATCCAAGCAGAAAGATGATTGCGCTAACCTTTGATGACGGTCCGAGCGACTATACTCAAGCTCTTTTAGACGGACTTAATCAAAAGGGCGCAAAAGCAACGTTTTTCGTTCTTGGTAAAAAAGCAGTAAAATATGCATCTGTATTAAAAAACATAGTTGCAGATGGGCATCTTCTCGGCAATCATACATATACACACATTGATATGATAAAAACAAATAAGGGTACTATAAAAGAGCAAATATATTCAACAAATAAAATAATCAAAGAAATAACCGGAACAGACGTTAAGTTTTACAGACCGCCATACGGTCATTACTTTGGCAACACGTTAAATGCTATTGATGATATGATTGCGGTTAAATGGACAAATGATTCAATAGATTGGAAGCATCAGGATGAGGATTATGTCTATAATTATATTGTAAACAAAGCACACGACGGTGAAATTCTTCTTTTACACGATACAAAGCAAACGACAGTTAAAGCTGCATTAAGAGCTGTTGACACACTTCAGTCGCAAGGCTACTCTTTTGTGAGAGTGGATGAACTTCTTTGCAGAAACGGTGACAAGCTTGCACCGGGAATTGCATACCGTGGATGCAAAATGAACAAAAAACCTACGTGGTTTTAAGGAAGGACAACATTATGAATAAAAAAATCATATCTATTATTTTATCATTAATAATGACTATATTTTCAGTTATGATACCTGTCAGTGCTTATGCCGATAATTATTATATCTCAGGCGTTGATATATCTGAGCATAATGATAATGTTGACTTATCAACCTTAAAAGCGCAGGGTTACAGTTTTGTTATGATAAGACTTGGATATTTCAATCATCTTGACAATAAGTTTTATGAGAACGTTCAAAACGCAGTTAATGCAGGAATGAATTTCGGTGTATACCTTTATTCTTATGCTTATAATTCTACTGAAGCACAGATTGAAGCGCAATTTACAATAAACTCGTTATCTGCCCTTTCGCAAGAGGCTAAAGCATTAATGACCTATCCTGTTGCTTATGACATTGAAGACGACTCAATATCCTCAAAACTTGATAAAAATGCAATAACAAATAACGCACTTTTGTTTACTTCACTTTTATCTCAAAACGGATATGACACAATGGTTTATTCAAATACATATTGGTTTAACACGTTTATTAATACTGATTTGCTTTCGCAAAACGGCATTAAATTATGGTGTGCCGATTACACTTCTTCACCTGTAACTAAGGGCAATACCTCAATCAAAAATACTAATTCATTCGCTTATATGTGGCAATATAGTGACAGCCGGATTGACCAAAATGTAATATTAATGACCGACGCTCAAAATCTCACCGTCAAACTTTCGAAATCGAGCGCTACGTATAATGGAAAAGCACAAAAACCAAGCGTAACCGTATATAATCAAAGCGGTCAAAAAATTCCTTCCGGATATTATACGCTCAAGTATTCAGGTAATACTAAGCCGGGTAAAGCAACTGTTACTGTTGAATTTAACGGTATATTCTTTGGCAGCAAGACTGCAAACTTTATAATTAAGCTCAAAAAACCAACTCAAAATAAACTTAAATCAAAATCCAGGAAACAACTTAATGTTTCTTGGAAAAAAGATAAGAATGTAAGCGGATATGAAATAAAATATTCAACATCTTCAAAGTTTACAAGAAAAACAACAAAAACAGTTAAATCCGGCAAAAACTCAACCGGAGTTACAGTTAAGAAGCTAAAATCACGCAAGAAATATTATGTAAAACTGAGAAGCTACAAAACAATCAACGGCAAAAAATATTATTCTTCGTACTCAAGCACCAAGAGTATAAAAACAAAATAAACTAAAAGGACTGCTCAAATTTTGTTTTTGAGCAGTCCTTTTTACCTTGTAAGTATAACAAAAATTCGCTCGGAGTAATGCCATACTCCTATTTAAAAAGCGAAATATAATGTGAAATTGGTTTGAAAATATGATTTTAATCTTTTATTGTTTTATTGACGTAATCAAGAACAACATCGCAAGCACCGTCTATTCCTATTTTTGATGTGCTGATAATTAAATCATAATAACGGGAATCGCCCCATTTTTCCTTACAATAGAAATTATGATAAACCTTTCTCTTTTTATTATTTTTAATAATCATATCCTCAACCATGGCAGGGTCGAGATGTTCAATCGAAGCAATACGCTCCATCTTATGATGCATATCAGAGGTGACAAATACCTTAATCAAGCAATCGAAATCTCTTAAAATGTAGCTTGCGCATCTGCCCAAAACCACAAAAGACTCCCCCGCCTGCGCTCTTTCTTTGAGAAAATCAAACTGCATTTGAGCAATAGTATCTTCAGGCGAGTTGCTAAGACCGTCAACAGACCTTGAAAGCCAAATATTACGAGCTTTTTCATCATATTTTTTAAGTTGGTCAAGATTAAGATTTTTTTCTTCAGCTATATGCTCAATAATATTTTTATCATAGAATTTAACATTAAGTGTTTTTGCAAGATTTTCAGCAATAACACGACCGCCTGAACCGTATTCTCTGCCAATAGAAATGATAAATTGTTTTGCCATACCTATTCACCTCTTAGAAATATCTTAATTTAATAACAATCATAGCAATAATAAGCACTATAGCGGTAGCAGGAATTGCCGTTTTGCAATATTTTCCCCATCCTACAGGATGACCTGCTTTGGAAATAACCGAAGTGCCAACAACGTTTGCCGAAGCACCGATTGGTGTTGCACTGCCGCCGATATCCGTACCGACTGAAAGCGCATAAGCTAAAACAGGTAATTGGGCGCCAACTGTAGTTGCCGCAAGACTTTTTATAACAGGAACCATTGTTGCCGCAAACGGAATGTTATCAACAAATGCGCTTGCAATTGCAGATATCCACATAATGATAAGTACCATTGCAAATACATTTCCGCCGCATACTTTTTCAATAAATGAAGCAATCATTTCAAGAACACCTGTTTGCTCCAAACCGCCGACTACGATAAATAAACCGATAAAGAATAAAAGTGTTTTATAATCAACTTTTTTAAGAATAATACCTATATGCTTGAATGACGTAATAAGAGTGATGAGAGCAATTGCGACGCCGATAAATGCAACAGTCAAGCCTGTTTGAGCATGAGTTACAAGAAGAACAATTGCAATGATAAAAATAATTGTGCTTACAATAAAATCTTTTTTATTTTCAATAGCGTCGCCGGGATTAGGAAATGTTGCCGGGTCTATTTTTTCATCCTTATTTGCGGTAAGCTCCTTTTTAAACGCAAAGAAGAAGAAAATGATAATTACAATAAGAGCAATTCCTGCAATAAGACCTGTATTTGTAAGAAAATCGGCAAAACTATATCCGAGAGCAGTACCGATTATAATATTTGGAGGATCACCGCACATTGTTGCAGAACCGCCAAGGTTAGCACAAAAAATTTCAGCTAAAACCATAGGAACAGGACTGAACTTAAGCAACTGCGAAAGCTCAACAGTTACAGCTGCAAGGAAAAGAATAACCGTAATGCTGTCAATAAACATTGAAAGAACAGCACTCATAATCATAAATGTTACAAGTATCGGCATAACCTTATATTTAACAGCCTTAGCGATTGTCAAGCAAAGCCAACGGAAAAAACCGGCTTTAGCCATACCTTCAACCATTACCATCATTCCTGCGATAAAAATTATGGTTGCCCAATTTATACCGCTTGAACTTTCGTTACCTTGACCCGAAGCGTGCCAAAACTCCGCAGTAAATATGCTTTTAACGTTTAAGGTTTCAATAATCGCATTTGGGCTTCTCATACAAATAGCGAATACTACAATAATTGTAGCAAGACCGCAACCGAGAGTAACCAAATGGCGTGGAATTTTATCCATAATTATAAGTGCAAACATAAGCACAAATATTACTATTGCGAAAATCTGTGATACCATTCTTATGCCTCTTTTCTAAATATATATCATATATCTAATTTTATTATAATAAGTTGAAGAAAGATTTTCAAGAGATAATGCGAATTTATTATCTAAAATATAAAAAAATACACTCCCAAAGAGAGTGTATTTTAAAAATTATTCTTCAAAATTAGAAGTCTCGTCAGGATGAACAACCACTTTTATTTCGTGGGTCATAAATTGGTCGGCTTTCGTTATTGTAACAGTTAGATTTTTGTAATCAAAAGAAAAATTGACCTCAGGAATAATACCTGTTATTTCAGTAATCCAACCATTAACTGTTGATACGTCAAGTTGTTCCTCATCTTCCAATTTAAAATATTCTCTAAAGTCCTCAAGCGAAGCGGTACAAAGAACCTTATAGGTGTTATCGCCCATCTTTTTAAATTCGTCGATTTCTTCATCTCGTTCGTCCCAAATCTCCCCAACAATTTCTTCAAGTATATCTTCCATAGTAACAATACCCGAAGTTTCGCCGTATTCATTAACAACTACTGCTAAATGATTATGGTCTGTTTGCATATCCTTGAACAAAACATCAAGACTGACGGTTTCGGGAACAAAAACAGGAGTATGCAGTATAGATTTTAAATCAAAATTTTTTTCATTTCTTTTTAACAAATAATCGCAAGCGTGAAGAATACCGATTATTTTATCAGGGTTATCTTCATAAACAGGAATACGTGAATAGCTTTCCTCTTCAATAATTTCTTGTATTTCCTTATCACTTGCATCATATGAAATACTGACAACCGATTTTCTGGGAGTCATAACGTCCTCAGCAGTCATTTTGTCAAGTTTAAAAACATTTTTAATGTATTCAATATCGTCATGGTCGAGCGAACCCTCATCAGCACCTGCATCAAGCATAAGTACAATATCTTCTTCCGATACAGGTTCTTCTTTTTCGTGAGGGTCGATACCGACAAGTCTTAAAACTGCATTGGTGGAAACAGTTAAAAACCAAATAATAGGCTTTAAAACAGCAGCTAAAAAGGAAATAATACCACAAACGGAATTTGCAAGTTTTTCCTTATGCTTCATAGCGATTCGTTTTGGTACAAGTTCGCCGAAAATAAGAGTAAAGTACGATAAAATAAGTGTTACAAGCACAACAGCAACTGTATTAATAATTCTGGTATTGTCAGCTGATAATTTAAATGTTTTTGAAATTGCAGCCGATAAGACCTCAGCAAAGTTGTCTGCAGCAAAAGCAGAGCCAAGAAAACCCGCAAGGGTAATTCCTATTTGAATTGTTGAAAGGAATTGAGTAGGTTCTTCAATTATTTTAAGCATTTTGACAGCTTTTTTATTGCCGTCATCTGCAAGAGCCCTAACCTTTTTTTCATTAAGTGAAATAACTGCGATTTCCGTAGCTGCAAAAAAAGCATTAAGAGCAATAAGTATAATTTGTAATAAAATTTGTTTAATCATTTAAGCAATTTAACCTCCAAATAATAATGTAAATATGTGCATCAAAACAAAAAGCTAATTAATTATATAGCTAAATACGCACAGCCTGTTGTTTAGAGCTTCATTACAAATCTTTAAAGGTAAAGAAAAAACAGTATAAAAGCTACTTCGAGGTAGCGGATCCACAAAACCATCTCCTTAGATATATTAAATATAATAGTATCGTGTTTTTATCATCAAGTCAATAGATATTTTTATTTTTTAGACCAAACGCTAAGTTCAAGTATTCCGTCCTTACTGCCTGAAAGGAACAGTATATCGTTTTGCTTGAATTTATAGTCGGGAGTAATAATATCGTTTACGCTATCGTTATTTTCAATAGCAATTATATTCAGCCCAAAATGTTTGCGAAGATTAATATCCTCAACACTTTTGCCGATAAATTTATCAGGCACAACCATTTTGGAAACATTAATTTTTTCACTAAGTTGAACGAAATCAAGCATTCTTTCTGTTTCAAGTCTGCTTGCAAGGCGAATTGCCATATCTCTTTCCGGAAATACTACCTCTGCCCCGAGTTTTTCAAGAATAATACCGTGTTCTGCACTCATGGCTTTTGATATAACTTTCGGAATACCCATCGAAACAAGATTAAGCGTAGTAAGAATAGAAGTATCCATATGTTCTCCGATACATACGATTGCAACATCACAATTTTGAATACCGGTTTCAATTAGCGTTTTCTTTTCAAGATTATTAACTATAAACGCATTTTCGGTTACTTCTCTTATTTCACGTACTTTTTCCTCGTTACTGTCAATAGCTATGATTTCAGAGCCTGATTCAGCTAAGTCAAGCGCCAAAGCAGTGCCAAATCTGCCAAGACCTACTATGCCGTAAGTCATTTTATTATTTTTAGATTTCTTAAACATAATTTCTCCTTATCCTATTGAAATATTGCCCTCGGGATAACTTACCCTTTCCCCTCTTGAAAAATACCAAAGAGTAACAATTGTCATAGGCCCAAGCCTTCCTATAAACATAATTATCATTGAAATGATTTTTGAAGCGGCGCAAAGCGATGTCGTAATACCCGTTGTTAAACCTACTGTACCGTAGGCAGATATAACTTCAAAGACAATATCCCTGAGTTCTAACTGCGGTTCAAAGATTGACATTAAAAATGTACCTGTTAAAACCACACTTATTCCCAAGACAGTAATTACTGCTGCTTTTCTAAAAGCATTTTTAGGTATTGAATACTTAAAAGCTTTTTCGCCTTTATTAGTCGCAGCAGATACAATTCCTTTAAATAAAACAAAAGCAGTCGTTGTTTTAATGCCGCCTGCAGTTGAGCCGGGAGAAGCACCGATAAACATTAAAACTAACATAACAATTATGCCGGCATTTGAAAAATTGCTCAAATTAAATGTAGAAAAGCCTGCAGTTCGTGCCGAAACACTGTTAAATAATGCACCGAGCCAAGTAATATTATCAGTTAATTTAAGCATAACAGTACCGAAAATAATTAAAATAACACTAACCCAAATAACAACCTTTGAATGCATTGAAAGCGGCTTCCATTTAAATTTATTGGTTTTTACGTCTTTAATTACATAAAAACCGATACCGCCTAAAATGATTAGCATGCATGTTACAACATTGAGATATACATCGTTTTTATATGCCGCAAGGCTTTGAAAATTGCCAAGTATATCAAATCCGGAATTATTAAAAGCAGCTATTGAGTGAAAAGCGCTGATACCGAGAGCTTTTTTGAAACTAAAATCTTTAGAAAAAGCAATAAAGCTTAAAATTGTTCCGATTATTTCAAAAGAAAGAGTTGTAAAAAATATTTCTTTTATAAATTTAACAATCCCCTTGCCCGAGTTAAGATTTAATGCTTCTTTGACAAGGCTGCGACTTTTGAAATTAACCTTTTTGCCCATTGCGATAATAATTCCCGTGCCAAGAGAAGTAACACCCAAGCCGCCGATTTGGATTAATACTGCAAGAATAATTCTGCCAAACGGAGTAAAAGTATTTGCCGGGTCAACAGTTATAAGCCCTGTAACGCAAACAGCACTTGTTGCAGTATAAAGAGCGTCAATATACTTTAAATTAACGCCGTCATTAAGGCTTACCGGCAACATTAAAATTAATGAGCCTAAAATTATAGTTGCAGCAAAACCGAAAACTATTATTCTTGCCGGTGATTGCGACATTACAAATTTCTTAATTCTCAAGATTTCACCGCCTTTTATTAAAATATTGATATTATTATATAGCAACGAAATGTAAAAGTAAAGATGTAAAAGAAAAAGTCCTCACTTTGACTCAATGCAAAAAGTCAGACAAAAATCCAACAATTTGCCGATGGGTCAATTTTGAGAACTTTTCATTTTATTTTTTATAAACGGTGCTTTTAAATGCTGCTTCAATATCCATTAAATTTTCGTAAGTATACCAAGGTGCTTCGCTTTTAACCATATTTACCAAAATAGGACAAATTTCCTTATCTATAATATACTTATTAATTTCAAACGAGTCACGAATATTTTTCGTAAAATAAGTATCGTTAAAAAGTTGAAAATCAGTCAAAAGCATAAATACGCCCTGTTGAAATTTCATTCTTGTGTTAGTCGGAACATCAATAAGCTTAGCTTTCGGTGCAGGATTTGATGCAATAAAATCAAGATGCTTTCTAAAATCTGAAGATATAGATACCTTCTTGTTTTCAATAAGTTCTTTAATAGATTTTTTTACACTTGTTTCGTCAAAATAGCTTACGTAAACATTTAGTTCGTTAAGCCATTTATCAGCAAGACGAATATCACTTGTATAATCGTCCATATCTCGAAGTTTTAAGACATATAAAACGATATCCTCATCAAAATCAGTCCTGTCCTTTAATGCAAACGACAATGAAGGATATAAACTTTTAGTAAAATCGATAAGCGGCGACAAATGATAATAATGCTGTGCAAAAGCGGAAATCTCATACAAATGTTCACGACTTGCATTACCCATTGTCTTGTTAAATACATAAACAAAATCGCCCAAAGATTTATAATAATCAAATACAAAGTCCGAATTAATATGCTTAATACCAAGGTCTGAATTTTCAAGTGCAAATTTTTGCTCTCTATAAAAAGTCGGAAGCAAGCGACGATTTGGGTCGTTAATGCGCTCACCACGATAAAACAACATTTCGCCTGATAAAAACGGGTCAAGAATTGTAGTATTAAAATCATAAATATTATCAATTCTTTTACTTACGTGGCTGAAATCGATATCAAGATTATCTTCAATCTTAACGCTTATTTCATCAAGTTTTTGCCTTAACAGTTCCCTTGCGGACAGGTGAAAAATATTATTCAATATTCATCACCAACTGAAATGCAGACTCTGTTGCGTTTGCAATTCTGCCGATTTTGTTGCTGTCGCCAATATTGTAAACTTTATACGAATTGGAATTTTTAATATCATTGTAAAGCGAATTATCACTTCTTACACCAAGTGATAAAACAACAAAATCAACTTTAATCGCAACTGCTTTATTTTCTTTTAAATTTTCAAGTTCAATTCCGCTTGAAGAAACGGAAAGAAGCTTATGGGATGTTAAAAACTCAGTTCCTGCTTTTTCAAGAACAGGCAAGGCGTCATCAAGCTGTTGAAACCATGCACCGGGTGCTATTTTATCAGCCATTTCAACAACAGTCACCTTGTTACCTTTAGATACAAGAAGTTCGCTTGTTTCAAGACCCGTCATACCTGAGCCTATAACGGCAACTTTTTTATTTTTTATATCAATGTCACCGTTAAGCACTTGGGTGACTGTAACAACATTGTCACCGTTAAATGATTTAGGATGAATTGCATTTCCGCCTGTTGCGGTAATAACAATTTCAGGCGAATAAGAAGCAATAATATTTTTATCAGCCTTTATATCAAACAATACTTTTGCGCCGCTGTTTATTGCGTTTAAAAGTAGATCCTCACAAACCCAATTAATTTTTTCTTTATGAGGCGGTTTGCTTGCTAAATTGAGCTGACCGCCTTGTTTGCTTTCTTTTTCAAGAACAGTAACGTCAAACCCACGTTTTGAAAGAAGCTCAGCTGCAGTTAATCCGGCGCATCCGGCACCTATAATGAGAACTTTTCTGCCGTTGCCGTTTTGCTTAAGGCTTACATTTTCTCTGCCTACAAAAGGATTAACCGAGCAATTACCGTGAGTATATTTATATGCTCCTTTCATCATACTCTCAAAGCAATATAAACAACAAACGCAACGTTTAATAAGATTTTCATTGCCGCTTTTAACCTTATTTGGCCAATGGGGGTCAGCGATAAGAGGCCTGCCGAGTGAAATAAAATCTTGAGTACCCTCTTCAAGCTGCATTTCAGCTTGTTTAGGTGAACGAATGAGGTTGGCGGCTATAACAGGAATATCAACTACCTTTTTAACCTCGCTTGCAAGATATTTTCTCCAGCCGGGAGTAAATGTAGTAGGTTCAAGCCAATAATTAAATGTATCATAAGCAGCAGAAGAAACATCAATGGCATCAATGCCTTTATCATTGAGGATTTTAGCCATTTTAAGTCCTTCTTCTAAATTGTAGCCCTTGCCGTTTTGACCGATTTCAGAATACATTTCATCAACCGTAAGGCGAACAACTATCGGAAAATCTTTACCGCAATTTGAACGAATACCGTCAATGATTTCAAGCAAAAATCTCATTCTGTTTTCTAAGCTTCCGCCGTATTTGTCAGTACGCTTATTTGTATTTGGAGATAAAAACTGTTGAATCAGATAACCGTGGGCAGCATGAAGTTCAACGCCGTCACAACCTGCCTTTTTAACTCTTACAGCGCCCTCAACAAATTGGCAGATAATTCTTTTTATTTCATTAACGGAAAGTTCACGATTAACACTGTCGCTCATTTTACTGCGTTCGCACTTACTCGGTGCAACAGTTCGTGGAACTATATGCTTATCCTGAAGCTTCTTGCCTTGCGGAATTACTGCTTGTGTTAATATTTTTGTATATAAATTACCCATAAGTTTACTGCCAACGTTGCAAATCGGCACGGTGCCTATCATCAAGCCAAGATTTTGCCTGCCCGGATGATGAAGTTCAACCATAATCTTACAATTATGCTTATGTATCCTATCAGCCATTTCGTGAAGCGCCGGAATTTGATAATCGTGGCTCATACCAAGCTGACCGAATGAGGATGCACCGGTAATATCATTAATTCGAGTAATTTCTGTAAAAATAAGACCTACTCCGCCCTTGGCACGTTCTTCGTAATAATCCATCATAGTTTCGGTTGCGCAACCGTTATATTGGCCAAAACCCATACACATCGGCGCCATAACTATTCTGTTTTTAACCTCAACATTGCCTATTTTCAAAGGCGAAAATAACATATCGTAGCTCATAAAAACCCCTTAAGATATAAATTATTTTGATTTTTTCTTTTTATTGCCGGTTTTGTGTCTATCCTCTTTTTTACCGTACAAAGCTTCCATTCTTGCGTCTTCTCTTTTGCACCAACTTCTAAACCACAGATAAATCAGAATAGCAACGACAACAATAACAATTATAGGAACAACCTTTGATGATACACCTTTAAACTTCGACGCCTTTTCACCTGACTGAATCATAAACCAGACGTTTGGTGTAAATTTAGTGCCTTTTGAGCCCGTATAAGATTTATCCCAGCTTAAGTCTACCTTTTTACCGTTTTCATCAATATAATAATAGCCAAAAGCTTTAAGCGGTGTATTTTTATCCTTGAATTGATTGAAATCCTTGTTTTTATAAACGAAAAATTCTACCTGAACACCGTCAACAGTAGGTGTAATACTTTTTGGCATAAAGGCATAATTGATATCAGACATAATTGCAGTATGATTTATGCCGATTAAAATTGCAATAACAGCAATAATTCCTATAATTACTGCGGCAACTGTTATTTTTTTCTTTTTCGGTTCCATTTTCTTTTTAGCCTTAACAGCATTTTCAGTTGTTTGTAAATCTTTTTCTTCCATAATCTCGCTAAGCCTCACAAAGTTAAAATATTTATTTTAATTATATCAAATAGAATTCAATAGGTCAAGAAAAAACGGAGTAATGCATAAGCCTTACTCCGTAACAAATTCAAAATTATTTATTTTTTTTCTTTGCTGCTTTGGCTGCAAGCTTAGCTTTAGCCTCTTCAACTCGCTTTCTTTCTTCTTCTTTAACGG
>DAVZKM010000016.1:0-17376 GCA_052272245.1 Eubacterium sp. | reverse complement strand
GATTTGACGGAGGCAGTTGCTCTCGGTCACGATTTAGGTCATACACCTTTTGGCCATGCAGGCGAACGTGCTCTTAATCAGGTTTTTGAAAACGGTTTTCGCCATTATGAACAAAGCGTTCGTGTTGTTGAAAAGATTGAAAAGGGCGGAAAAGGTTTAAACCTTACCGACGAAGTTAAAAACGGTATTCTTTGCCACACGAGGGGTGAGGAAGCATACACTCTTGAAGGGCAGATTATTAAGATTGCCGACAAGATTGCTTATATTAATCATGACATTGATGATGCCGAACGTGCAGGTGTTCTCGCAGAGGAAGATATTCCGCTGAGTCTTAGGATGCAGCTTGGAATGACGAAGTCTGAGAGAATAAATAATATGGTTATTGACGTCATTAAAAACAGCGATGATAAAATACGTATGAGCGATGACTGCTATTCAGGCTTTATGGATTTACATGAATTTATGTTTACTGCTGTTTATACCAACCCGGTGTGCAAGGGGGAGGAAAAAAAGGCCGTCAATATGCTTTTACAAATATACAATTATTTTATTAATCATGTTGACGAAATGCCCGAAGAATACATAAATATTGCAAATGAAGACGGTTTTGAACGTGCAGTTTGCGATTATATTGCCGGTATGAGTGATACTTATGCGTTGAAAATATTTAATAAGCTTTTTGTGCCTATGTTTTGGTATGACTGATTAATTTTTGAAAGGAGTTGAACGATATGCCGCTTAATGAGAGTTTTCTCCAAGAACTTAAATATAAAACCGATATTGAAGATATTGTTTCAACTTATGTTTCATTAAGAAAAAGAGGAAATACTTCTGTAGGTCTTTGTCCGTTTCATAACGAAAAAACACCATCATTTACCGTTTATAATGATACTCAATCTTTTTATTGTTTTGGTTGCGGTGCAGGCGGAGATGCAATAGGCTTTATCAAAAAAATTGAAAATCTTGATTATGTTGACGCAGTCAAGCTTCTTGCTGAGCGTGCCGGTATACAAATGCCGCAGGATGGCTTTGATGACAGTATATCAAAAAAGAGAAGACGAATTTTGCAGATTAATAGGGAAGCAGCAAAATTTTTTCATTCTTATATGATGTCGCCGCAGGGAAAGACCGGTTACGATTATTTTATCAATCGTGGTTTAACACCAAAAACTATTGTTAAATTCGGCTTGGGCTATGCCCCCGACAGCTGGGACTCGCTTTTAAAACATTTAAAGTCATTAGGCTACGGTATAGGCGAAATGGTTGATGCGGGTGTAGTTAAGGTCGGCAGGAATAATAATTACTATGACACGTTTAAAAACAGGGTTATGACCCCGATAATTGATGTTAGGGGCAATGTTATCGCTTTTGGCGGACGTGTCCTTGATGACAGTAAGCCAAAATATGTTAACACATCGGATACGCTTGTTTATAAAAAGACAAATGAACTTTTTGCTCTTAATTTTGCAAAAGACAGCGGTAAGGATTCACTTATTCTTTGCGAGGGATATATGGATGTAATTTCAATGCATCAAGCGGGATTTAATAATGCCGTGGCAGGCTGCGGAACCGCACTGACGAGTGAGCAGGTACGCTTGATTAGCAGGTATGCAAAGGAGGTTATCCTTGCATATGATGCCGATGAAGCCGGTCAAAAGGCAGTCCACAAGGCGATGGGACTTTTTAAAAGCACAGATGTCAAAATTCGTGTTCCTCGTTTTACGGGAGGCAAAGACCCTGATGAAATTATTAAAAAGCTCGGGCGTGACAAGTTTAAGGGTATGCTTGAGGGGGCAAGCAATGATACTGAATTTTCGCTTCTTGAAATCAGAGAAAAATATGATCTTGAAACAACGCAAGGTAAAATTGATTTTGTACGTGATGCGCTTAAAATTATTGCAACGCTTCAGCCTGTTGAGCAGGATTTATATTTAACACGTATATCAAGTGAACTTTCAATTGAAAAATCAAGTCTTAAACTTCAACTTCAATCGCTTATAAAAAACAATAACATCAAAAAATCAAAAAAACATTTCAAAACCATAGTTAATGATTACACAAGAAATGTTACAAGAGAAGCATATGACACGGGAGTGCCTCATAAGCAGACTAAGGCTGAAAATCGTCTTTTAACTTTATTGATGATTTATCCCGATTGCTCTAAGCTATTGAATGATTTTGATTCAAATATGCTGTCTGACGGTTTTGTCAAAAAAGCATACAGTGCTATACTTAGCAGAATCAACGACGGACTTGATTTAGACTTGATGTCTTTTGGCGACACATTTACCGACAATGAATATTCACGTCTGGCACGTCTTATCAATAACGACTGCGAAAGCAATGATTCTAAGGCAGAATTTATTGATTGCTTAAATATCATAGAAGAAGAATATAATAAAAAAAATTCCTCGTCACCATCAAATATGAGTGAGGACGAGTTTAGAAATTTGTTTAGCCATTTAAACAAATGATATAGGAATACATAAAGCGGAGGATATTAATTTATGAAAGAAATGAGTCTTACACCGAATGCATCGCCAAGCGATGATAAGAAAAGTGCGGCTTTTAAAAAGCTTATCGAAAAAGGAAAGCAAGTCGGTCATCTTTCAACTCAGGATATTGATACACTTATTGTTGATCTTGACCTTGATGTTGACGAGCTTGAAAAGCTCAATGAGCAAATCGATGCGGCAAACATTAGTATTATTGATGATTTTTCGGCAGAGGCACTTGACGGAATCAGCCTTGAAGTTGATTTGCCTAAGGAAACAGATGCAGCTGAAACTGTTGCTGTTAACGATAATGCCGCAATGGATGATCCTGTAAAGGTGTATCTTAAGGAAATAGGTCGTGTGCCGCTTCTTACGCCGGAGGAAGAAATCGAACTTGCTATCAGAATTTCTGAGGACGACCAAGAGGCTAAGAAACGACTTGCCGAGGCTAACCTTCGTCTTGTAGTAAGTATTGCAAAAAGATATGTCGGCAGAGGTATGCAGTTTCTTGACCTCATTCAAGAGGGTAACCTTGGTCTTATTAAGGCTGTTGATAAATTCGATTACACAAAGGGTTTCAAGTTTTCAACATATGCAACTTGGTGGATTAGGCAGGCTATCACCCGTGCTATTGCGGACCAAGCAAGAACTATAAGAATTCCTGTTCATATGGTTGAAACTATAAATAAGGTAAAAAAAGCTAACAGTCAGCTTCTCCACAAAAACGGCAGAGAACCCACACCGGACGAAATTGCAGAATTTCTTGAAATGCCTGTTGATAAGGTAAGAGAAATTTTAAGAGTAGCGCAGGAGCCTGTATCGCTTGAAACGCCAATCGGTGAGGAAGAAGATTCACACCTCGGTGATTTTATTCCTGATGACGATGCACTTGCACCTGCCGATGCGGCTTCAATGAGCCTTCTTAAAGAGCAACTTTCAGACGTTTTAAAAACTCTTACTCCGAGAGAGGCAAAAGTGCTTTCTCTAAGATTCGGACTTGATGACGGAAATCCAAAAACGCTTGAAGAAGTAGGCAAGGTGTTTAATGTTACAAGAGAAAGAATCAGGCAGATTGAGGCGAAAGCTCTCAGAAAGCTTCGCCACCCGAGCAGAAGTAAAAAATTAAAGGACTTTTTAGACTGATTATGACAGAAGAAAAAATCGACAGAATAAATGCACTTGCTCATAAGCAGCAGGCAGTCGGTCTTACCGATGAAGAAAAGGAAGAACAATCAAAGCTTAGGCAGGAGTATATTGCTTCGGTCAAAGCGAGCCTTGTAGGTCAACTTGAAAATACATATATAGTTGACGAAAAAGGCAATAAGAAAAAGGTAAAAAAGAAATAATGGGAAAGCTTATAATTATTGAAGGTCTTGACGGATGCGGTAAATCAACGCAAACAGCTTTACTTGAAAATTATTTTGAAAAAAATTCAATTAATTTTAAAAAAATCAAGCTTCCGGATTATGACAGTAAGTCGAGCACGCTTGTTAAAATGTATCTCGCCGGTGAATTTGGCAAAGATGCCGCTGATGTAAATGCTTACGCTGCCGGCGCTTTTTATGCAGTTGACAGGTTTGCATCTTATCAGCTTAATTGGGGCAAGGATTATAATAACGGAATATTGATTTTGGCTGACAGATATGCAACTTCTAATTCAATTTATCAAATGGAAAAGATTGATGAATCCAAATGGGATGAATATCTTGATTGGTCGGCTGATTTTGAATATGAAAAAATGGGTATTCCTAAGCCTGATTTGGTAATTTTTCTTGATATGCCCGTTGAAGTGTCGCAAAGGCTTATGACTGCTCGCTATGACGGTGATGAGGGTAAAAAGGACGTTCATGAGGCTAATGTTGATTTTCTTAATAAATGCAGAAAATCAGCACTTTATACCGCTTCCAAGCAAGGCTGGGCGGTTATCCCTTGTTCTGACGGTGAGAAACCGCTTCCTATTGAAGAGATACATAATACTATTCTTGATTTTGTAAAAAAAGAATTGAAGGAAAAATGAAATGTTAGAGTTTAAAACGCCGCAAATTGAGGACAAGGCTTGGGTTGACGAATGCTTCAAGCATTTAAAAACAATGAATTGCGATTACACATTCGGCAATATGTTTGTGTGGAGCACCGAGTACAGTACCAAGATTTGCAGGTTTAAAGACTTTTTTATTTGCAGTTGGGGAAAGGGTAATGAAACCAATTTTGGCGTCCCGGTCGGAAAAGGTGATTTTAAAGAAGCCGTTGAGGAAGTTATCAAATATGCTAAGGCTAATGATATTGCACCACGCTTTTACGGTGTTACCGAAGCTTATGTTGAAATGTTAAACGAAAATTTTCCGGATGCTTTTCAATTTTTATATGATGAAAGTTATGGAGATTATATTTACGAGGTTGAAAAAATGGCTTCGCTTAAAGGCAAAAAATACCATGGAAAGCGCAACCATATAACAAACTTTAAGAAAAACAATCCTAATTGGTCTTTTGAAACGATTAACAAAGATAATATTGACGATTGTATTAATCTTCACACTAAATGGATAAATACTCACGTTGATGACAGTGATATTTCTTTTGAATTTGAAGCCGTTTTAAAAGCGTTTGAAAATTATGACAAATTGGGATTTATCGGCGGAATTATAAGAATAGACAATGAAGCTGTTGCCTATACTTTCGGTGAGCCTATCAGCGATGAAGCATTTGTTACTCACTTTGAGAAAGCTCCGCCTGATATTCAAGGTGCCTATCCCATTATTAATCAGGAGTTTACTAAAAATTGTTTGATTAATTATAAATACGTAAACAGGGAAGAGGATTTAGGACTTGAGGGCCTCAGAAAAGCTAAGCAATCCTATTATCCTGAAATTTTTCTTAAAAAATGTATAGCTGTTTATAAAGACTGATAATATGATTAAATATTTTGATGATGAAAATTTGATTATTCCCTTATGGCATGAAGCTTTTGGCGACAGCGATGAGGATGTCGTTTTCTTTTTGAAGAATTGCAAGCATAAAAAATGTTTGGGCTACTTTGAGGACGATGAGCTTTGTTCTATGCTTTTTCTTGTTGATTGTAAGGTTAACGGCAAAAATGCAAAATATATTTATGCCGCTTGCACATATCAAAATAAGCAGAAAAACGGTCAGATGACCAATCTTTTATCCTTTTGTAAAAGAAAATATGATTTGCTGTCATTAATTCCCGCAAATGATAAGCTTGTTACTTATTATGATAAGCGTGGTTTTAAGGGTAGGAGTGAAATTAAAAATATTGCTTTTAATGAAAGCGACGATATAAAAGAATACCTTTTTGAAGGCTATGAACTTACGAAGCCGCTTTTATCAATTTATAAAAAAATGGAGATTTAATAATGGTTTACGTATTGTTAGCAGACGGCTTTGAAACTATCGAAGCGCTTGCCGTTGTTGATATGCTAAGACGAGCAAAGATTGATACCGAAACTGTAGGAGTAACAGGTAAAACTGTTAAATCATCACACAATATTGAAGTTGTTGCCGATATTACAATTGATGAATTAAATATTAGTGATGCAGATGCAATTGTTTTACCGGGCGGTATGCCGGGTACTTTAAATCTTGAAGCAAACGGTGTTGTTCAATCTTCTATCGATTATTGCATTGAAAATAAAAAATATGTTTGCGCTATTTGTGCCGCCCCTTCAATTCTCGGTCATAAGGGTTTATTGAAGGGCAGAGAGGCAATATGTTTTCCGGGTTTTGAAGAAGATTTATGCGGCGCAATGATTTCCGACAAATATGTTGTTTCAGACGGCAATTTCATTACCGCACGTGGCGCAGGCGTTGCCGTTGATTTCGGTCTTGAAATTGTCAAAGCGCTCGGCGGCGGTGAACTTTCAAATAAAATCAGGGAAACTATCCAATGTCAATAAAAAATGAAATTCGTAAAAAATATAAACAAGCACGCAAAAACATTTCAGAAAAAAGAAGCAAGGACGAATTAATTAACGAATTTCTTTGCAATATGGAGTGTTATAAAAGCTGTGACACGGTTCTTTTTTATGCCGCACTTGATGATGAGGTCAATTTGGATTTATCAATTAAAGCTTCACTCGATTACGGTAAAAAAGTAGCGTTGCCTGTTTGTATTGACAATAACGGCAAAATGCAATATTATTACATAAGGTCACTTGACGATGTTAAAGTCGGTGCTTTTGGTGTTCGTGAGCCCAATGTTAATTTTTGCACCTTGGCTGACGATTATACTCACGCAATTTGTATTGTTCCTGCGATTGCATTTGATAAATCGGGATATCGCCTTGGCTATGGCAAGGGATACTATGACAGATTTTTATGTAATTTTGACGGAATATCAATCGGTATTTCCTATGATGAATGTATAACTCAAAAACTTTGTGTTGACAGTTTTGATATTCCCGTTGACTATATAGTTACTCAAAGCGGTGTGTTTTCTACCGCACAAGGAGGTAAAAATGGATAATAATGAATTTAAGCTTAATGAAACAGGCATAAATCCTGTTAATACGGCAAGCGAAAATAATGATGTCTATTTTACTAATGTTAAAACACAAAAGGCAGATATAAACAGACGTGAAAATACTGCCCACAGTGTGCAAAATAGCGGAAGCGATATCCCAAAAAAGCGTGTTCCGGTAAAAAAAGGTAAAGGCGTCACCTCGACCTATGTCTTTTTTATTGTTGTTATTGCGCTTTCTATGCTTATTTCCGTTTATGCAATTTTTTGTATGAACGATGTGTTTGGTATCACAAAAACGACTTCAACTGTTACCGTCAATCTTGATAAATCAATTGATAATGTTGATGACGCAATTGATGTTCTTTCTGATAACGGTTTAATTAAATGCAAAAATTTCTGTAAGCTTTTTGCTAAATACAGAGAGCGTAATATCGGTCCTAATATTAAAAACGGATATTATAATAAAGACTATAAATACGACGCCGGAATTTATTATCTTAACGGAAAAATGGGCGTTGAGGGTATGCTTGTTGCCTTTCAAGGTAATAATGCTACTGCCGAAACAGTAAGCCTTATGTTTCCTGAAGGCACAACTGTTCCTGAAATTGTTCAAAAATTAGCAGATAACGAGGTTTGCGATAAGGCGGCTTTGCTTTCGGTTATTCAATCAGCTGATTTTTCTTATTCTCTTGTATCAGATTTAAAGGCGAGTGAGCAGGTTCCGTATAGGCTTGAAGGCTATCTTTTCCCTGATACGTATGAATTTTATGTCGGAGAAACTGCAAACTCTGTTATCAAAAAATTTCTTGTAAATGGGGATACCAAGATTAAAGAAAAATACAGAACACGTGCTCAGGAACTTGGATATTCTATGAACGATATTATGAAAATCGCTTCGATTATTCAGTGTGAGGCAGGTAATAAGGAACAAATGAAAACCATTTCTGCCGTTATTCATAATCGTTTAAAGGACCAGGCTAATTTCCCGCTTTTGGGTGTTGATTCAACAGGGGATTATATTACTAATAAGGTTGCGCCTGCGCTAACGTCAACCTCTGCTCACACTGCGGATTATTATAAAACTTACTATAGCACCACAGGTACGTCAACCGTTGTAGGTTTACCTCCAAGCCCGATTTGTAATCCCGGAATTGACGCAATAGTAGCAGCTCTTTACCCTGCAAATGTAGATTATTACTATTTCTTCCACGATACTAAGGGAAATATGTATACAGCAAAAACTTATTCTGAATTTAAACAAAAGGCAGCAACCTATGCGCCTTATCTTAATGTGAACTAATGAGAAATATTGAATTACTTTCACCTTGCGGTGATTTTGAAAGATTAAAACTTGCACTTAAATTCGGTGCTGATGCAGTATACCTTGCAGGTGAAATGTTTGGTATGCGCACAAATCCGTCAAATTTTTGTCCGGATGAATTAAAAAAAGCTGTTGAACTTTCTCACTCACTCGGTAAAAAAGTTTATTTAACCTGCAATACCTTACCGAGAAATGAGGAAATTGAAAAGCTTCCCGAATTTTTGAAATATGCTCAGGATATCGGTATTGACGCATTTATTATTGCTGATATCGGTGTAATGTCAATGGCAAAAAAATATGCTCCAAATGTTGATATTCATATGTCAACCCAGGTTGGAATTGTTAATTATCAAACTGCGAATGCTCTTTATGAAATGGGTGCGAAAAGAATTGTTACCGCTCGTGAACTTTCGCTTGATGAAATTAAAACAATTCGTGATAAAACTCCAAACGATTTAGAAATTGAGGTATTTGTTCACGGTGCTATGTGTATGAGCTTTTCAGGCAGATGCATTTTGTCTGATTATATGACCCACAGAGACGCTAACCGTGGAGATTGTGCTCAGCCCTGTAGATGGAAATATCATCTTGTTGAGGAGACTCGTCAGGGTCAGTATTTCCCGATTAATGAGGAAAAGAACGGTACTTATATCTTTAATTCCCGTGACCTTTGTATGATTGAGCATATCCCTGAACTTGTTAATGCAGGCGTTGACTCTTTTAAAATCGAGGGCAGGGCAAAAAGTGAGTATTATACGGCAATTGTAACTTACGCTTATCGTAACGCTATTGATGAATATCTTAAAAATCCTTCCGATGAGTTCAAGCCGTCGCAATGGATTCTTGATGAAATGGAAAAAATGAGCCATCGTGAATATACAACAGGCTTCAATTTCGGTCCGATTGAAAACGGTCAGGTTACAAATACGGGAGGATATATCAGAAATTGGGACGTATGTGCTCTTTTTAAGGATTATTCAAACGGCAGGCTTATTGTAAGTCAGCGAAACAGATTTTTTGAGGGTGATGAGCTTGAGGTTGTTGAGCCGGGTAAAAAACCTTATAAGTTAGTAGTTGAGGATTTATATAATCTCAATGATGACGAAAAGGTTGATGTTGCAAATAAAGCTACTGATACCTATTCCTTTAAATGTGATAAAACTGTATCGTCAGACGCCATATTTCGTCGCCAAAGAACTGAATAAAATTTAAACCCCTTGTGAAAACTTTACACAGGGGGTATTTTTATGCGAAAAAGAGTTGTTTCATTGGGTGTTGCCTTTGCAATTTTGCTAAGCGTGGCACTTGGTAGATGCGGATATATTAATTTTAGTGAGTCTTATAAAGTTGATAAATCATACAATAGCATAACTATTGATATTTCAACTCTTTTTACTAATATTTATTCACGAAACGGTGAACTGTTAAATAACAATTCAAAATCCGTTTATGCCGTAATTAAACCAAATGAAAAGTCAATGGGTGAGCTGAAACTCCTTTTTTCAAATGAACAAATTAAAGTAATTACCGATGAGCTGAAAAAAGGGTATCCTGTTATTATGCCTGTTCAAAAATATTCTAAAACGAAATATATTCGCCTTGTTGAAACAGTTAAAGAAAACGACGATAATATGCTTTGCCGCCATTTTATAGATAAATCCTGTGCAGGTCTTGAAAAATATACCGATAAGAATATCGGCACCCTTTCCGTAAATTATAATGTTGACGCACTCGGTAGGGTGCTTGACGGTGATAACGGCAGAATTATTAATAAAAATTACTATTCAAAAGACGGAATTGCAATATCGATTGATGAAAATCTACAAAAAATCACTGAAAAATGCGCACGATCACTCGATAAGGGAAGCGTGGTTGTGATTGATTCAAAAACCTCTCAAATTTTGGCATCGGTCAGTCTCGGCGGTGATTATCTCAATCGTTCTCTTTCTCACTACGCTGTCGGTTCAATCTTTAAGCTTGTGGTTGCCGCTTGTGCGCTTGAAAACAACATAAATCCCTCCTATACGTGCAAAAGCAAAATCAAGGTCGGCGATATAACGTTTCATTGCCAAAATAAACATAAGCACGGCAAACAACATATCAAACAGGCGCTTGCAAACTCCTGTAATTGTTATTTTGTAAATCTTGCTTTAAAAATAGGGAAAGAAAAGCTTTATAATTTTTCTAAATCCCTCGGTTTTGGTGATTCTTTTAATCTTTATGATAATACCTTTCCTATATCCTGTGCCTCTTTTCCTACCGTAGAGGAACTTAAATCTGACGGTCAGCTTGCACTTTTGGGCTTCGGGCAAGGCAAACTTACTGACTCTCCTGTTCACTTTGCAAGCGTTGTGGCGGCTATATCAAACGGCGGATATTATAACTCACCGACTTTGAATATTAAAAATTCCGCTTCAAATCAAGTTATTTCTTCAAAAACCTGCGTTCTTCTCAGGAAGTATATGAAAAATGTTGTTGAAAACGGTACAGGCTTTAACGCTCAATATAAATCTCAAACGGCAGGCAAAACCGCAACGGCGCAAAGCGGAATTTATCTTGACGGTAAGGAGCAGCTTAATACTTGGTTTGTCGGTTTTTACCCTTACAATAATCCTAAATATTCAATAGTTGTTATGCGTGAGGGCGGAAAAAGCGGCGCCGATGATTGCTGTCCTGTTTTCAGGACTATTGTTGAAAATTTGGATAATATGTAGTATAATGTTCCTGACTTAATAATAGTGGGGGAGAACGTTATGCAAAATTCTAAGCTTAAAACCTTGCTTATTTATAATATTCTTGAAAAATACAGCGATGATGAGCACCCTTTGTCAACTACTGATTTAATTTCTATGCTTGAGGATAAAGGAATAAAGTGTGAAAGAAAATCTATTTATGCCGATATTGCCGCCCTTAATGATATCGGTTGCGATATTATTACCGTCACAAGCCCAAAACGTGGCTTTTTTATGGCCTCAAGGACTTTTGAAATTCCCGAGGTAATGCTTCTTATCGACGCCGTTTCAAGCGCAGGTTTTATCACCCCTAAAAAAACGGAATCGCTTATTGAAAAGCTCGAAACCCTTGTTTCTGTCGAACAGGCAAAAACGATGAAAAGTCAAGTCTATGTCGATACCTCTTGTGCTAAATGCGATAATGAGGAGATTTATATTATTATCGACCGCCTTAATAACGCAATCGCCGATGAAAAAAAGGTTAAATTCGTTTATCGTAGGCGAAGCGTCGATGTTCAAAACCGTAAAAAACATACTGAAAAAACGTTTACCGTCTCTCCGTATGCACTTATTTGGAAGGATGACCATTATTACCTTGTCTGTAATAATCAAAAATATGATAATCTTATGAATCTTCGTATAGACAGAATGAAAAAGCTTGAAATTCTTGACGAACAGTCCCGCTGTTTCAGCGAGGTTAGTCCTTATAAGGATAAATTTGACGAGCACGATTACGTGTCAAAACGTTTCAATATGTTCTCGGGCGACGAATGTAAGGTTACGCTTAAATGTAATATTCAGCTTCAAGAGGAAATGCTCGACCGCTTCGGCAAAAATATTCCTCTCACCGCTGTTGACGGCAACCATTTTGAAACTACGGTTACCGCTACCGTATCGGACGGCTTTATTTCTTGGATTATGCAGTATGGCGACGGGTTAGAGGTCACCTCGCCTAAAAAGCTTGCTAAAATGGTACGTGATAAGGCTAAAACTATATATAATATGTATAAGGGGAAGCTATGATGAAAAAAATAATTAAACCTTTATCCGCTCTGCTTGCACTTGCTGTTTGCCTGTCGGTTTTCTCCGCCGTATCTCTAAATACATAAAAAACATAAAAAAAGCATTTTAAATTTATTGACAAATTATGTTAATTGTATTAAAATGTATACGAATTTAGAATGTATTGCTATAGTTATGCCTATTTTTAAATTTTGCGCAATGAATTTAGGCTTGTGGGAATACATAGCGAAAGGAGATTTCAAAAAATGAAATTTAAAGGTTCTAAAAAATTTATTTCACTGTTTTTGTCGCTTTTGATGATTGTTTCAAGCGTGCCTGCTTTTGCAATCAACGCTTCTGCGGCTGAAAACACGAAATACCTGTTTGCGTACTTTACTGGTAATTCTCAATCAGGACAAAAGATAAGATTTGCCGTTTCTGAAAACGGCTACGATTTCAGTGCGCTTAACAGTAACCAACCGGTTGTTGAACAAACAAAGGGCTCGTCTTCTACAAGTGCCGGTTATGCTCGTGATCCGTATATTGCCCGTGCTCAGAACGGTGGGTATTATATGATTGCAACTGATATGGACGCAAGCAAAGGCGGTATGCACGAGGGTTGGACAGGCGATACCTGTTTTGTTGTTTGGCATTCAACCAATCTTACTGACTGGACTCAGGTTTCCGTTATAGATTTTAGAGATTTTAGCGGTTTTGAAAATACTATAAGAGCTTGGGCTCCACAGTTTATATATGATTCGGCTACCGGTCAATATATGATTTATATATCAATTTTCTTCAGCGACTGGTCAAGTGGAATTTATTATACATACACTTCCGACTTCAAGAACTTTACTGCACCAAAGATTCTCTTCAAGCCGGATAAAGGTGCTGCGATTGATGCGGATATAGTTGACGCTAATGGCACTTATTATATGTATTATAAAGATGAATCTTCAGCAAAGATTTGGGTTGCTTCTGCTTCATCACTTACCGGAACATATACACCTATTAAAGAGATTTCTTCCGGTCTTTCAACAAATGATGTTGAGGGTAACGCAATGTATCAAATTGCCGATACCGGCACTTGGGTTATTATGCTTGATGAGTATAATAACGGTACATTCGCATATGGTACTACAACTGATTTTACTAATTTCACAAAGTACACCGGTTCTACCTCTAAAAATGCACTTCTTTCAGCTCGTCATGGTTCTGTAATGCAAATTACTGACACTGAGTATAAGGCGCTTGTTGCTAAGTTCGGCGGTTCTTCATCAAGTGAAACATATTATCACTTTGACTTTGATACACCTATTAAGGCAGAAGGCACATGGCTATGGGGAGAATGTGGTTATACCGAACTTAATTATAAGACTAACGGTACTTCAGGCTCAATAAATGCTTCTAATGGTTATGCTAAAGTTGTTAATGGTGGTCTTCTTGCAAGAAACAGTGCAGTATCTGATATACTTAACAGTGGCGAATTTACTGCATCATTTACTTATCGTCTTGATGCAAGTGCAACCGAACCAACACCTGTGTTTAATGTTTCATCAGGTGCTAAAGCTGATCATGTTATCCTTAAATCAGATGGTTCTTTTGCAGTTAACGGAACTACTGCAACAGGTAAAGCAAATATAGAAGTTGGTCAGTTGAACAATTTCGCTGTTATCTACAATGGCTCATCTGTTCAATTATATCAAAATGCTCAGCTTGTAGCAGAAGTTGATACTACGCTTAATATGGACAAAACTGACTTCTATGCAGGCTTTGGTTTCTCTGATCTTGCAGGTGTGAGCACATCTACATTTTCACGAATTCGTTTTTCAAATAAAGCACTTAATTATGAAACATACTATGGTGAGCTTGTCTCACTTATGAAGGAGTTTGAAACTAAACTTAACAGTGGTAAAATCTATACCGATATTGCTGACGCTTATAAAGCATATGTAAAAGCGCAAAAGGCGGCTGACGCATATTACTATGGTGGTGACACTTCTGTTGATATTACAGGCGTGGCTACTTCACTCCGTGTAGCTCTTGAGAGAATGAACAAAGAGTGGTCGGTTAAAACCAATCCTACAAGTCTTCCGAAATTTCCTAATGATGAAGGAACTACATCTATTGAAACCTATAGCAATGTTCTTTGGGGTAATACTGCAAGTAATGATGTTTACTCTGGAAAAAATGCAAACATAAATTATTATGTTCGCTATCCTGAAGCAACTTTCCTTTATACAGGCGCCGATGGTGAGAAGTTAAAATCAGGTATTGGCTTCTGTGCTGCTGCTGAAAGCACTGCGGGTTCTAAAACTAGATATATATGTGGAGCTGTAAGTAACAATTCAAACATTTCTCTTGCTGAACAATGGCACGGAAATACACAATCAGGTAGTAATGATTGGAATTTAATAGGTATGCTTGAGGGTTCAGGCAATAATTCTAAATTTAATCTCTCTCGTTATACAACTCAGGAACAGGGAACTACGAATGCAGTTATTGTTAAAAATGGTGGATTGACTAATAACTGGACGATCTACTTTGGTAGCGTTATGCAGTTATCTCCTATCTTTAGTGAGGGTGAATATTCTAAAGACTACAAACCTAATCTTTTGTTTATGATTAATTCTAGAAATGCATTTACAAGTACTGATGGTGGTAACAAAACAACCGGAGAAATGAGTACAGCTTTGCATGTTGTTAACTATAAGCCACTTAAAGAGAAAATTCTTTCTGTTTCTACGGTTTTGCAAGATGTTGCAAATTATAGCGAGGGCGGTTTGAGTTCTGTAGTTGAAGCGCTTGACTCAGCAACTGAATTTGACCCGAATACTTATTTTGCATCTTCTAACGACTATCAAGGCTGTGCAGCTAAGATCCAGGAATTAGTTAACGCTTTTCCAACAGCTTCTTACACAGCAGATTCAACTCAGTATCAAGAAATGAGAAACGCCCTTGACAATAAGGTAACTGATTTCTCAGGCTATACAGTTGGCTCAGTTAATGAATATAATGAAATTCTTGCTTCTTCTCAGGCATATATGAGAGATGTATATGCAAACGGCTACACACATACTACCGAAGTTAGCAACAACGTAGCTGCTCTCGATAATGTGCTTAATACGTCAGTTGATAAGTCTGCTCTTCAGTCGGCTGTTGACGCTAAAAATGGCGGTATATTTGATGAGACAGGCAAGCAGTTGTATACTTACGATAGCTGGGCAAATGTTGTAAATCCAGTTCTTGCCGATGCTAAAGTTATGCTTGAAAAAGACATGGCTAAGTATAATACTACCGATGCGACTTATAATGATATTCAAGCCGGTACAAAATCTTATAATAAAGTCGATAGCACTTTAAGTGACAATCAAACGAAAGTTAATGAAAAGGCAAATGCTGTTAAAAATGCAAATTATGTAAGCATCGACAATGATGAATGTTATAACAACTTTAATGCTGCTGTAACTGTTGCAAAGAGCATTGATATGGATAAGTACACCTCAGACGGTCAAAAAGCTATCTCAAATGCTATTAATACAGCTAATAACACTGTATATGCAAAGCTTACTGACGAGCAAATCGAAGCATATAACTCTGCAACAAATACAAACTTTATTACAGCTAATACACTTGTTAAAAACACAACACATGGAAAAACAGACCTTTCTACAACAAATGTTCTTGAAGCTGTCAATGAAACTAATTTAAGTAATGTAAATAAGTATACAGCTAAATTCAATGGTGAAACTCAGATTAAATCCTATGGTGAAACATTTAGATTTACTGCGCCTGATGTAACCGGTGCTGATGTTGTAGTATGGACTGTAGAGATTTATAATACTGCTGATATGACAGGCAACCCTGCAAGAACACAAGTAATTTCCTATGAGGGTGCAACTATTGAAAGAATGGCAAATGCCAATATGGTTGTTACCTATGATATCAAAAAGGCTTCTGATAAGACGAAAACATATGCGTATAAGATTTATAATGCATATAATAATCTTTCAGATGTAATTTACAGTGACACCCTTTATGACAATACTTCAATCGGTAGTGAAATTTCAAATGTTCCTGCCCTTCCGTTCTATAAATTTAAAAACTGGAAAATTGAATCAACAGGCACCGAAAATGTTTATAAGGTTATTCCTCAGTTTGAACAAATTGAAAACCGTGCTGTAACAGTAGACGCTAACGGTACAATTTCTGTTTCTTCCGGTACTGCTACTCAAGCTCCTGTTGGTGCAGAAGCAAAAATTACCGGTAAAGACGGAATTTACGGCTGGGCTGTTGTTAATGAAGACGGAAAGTATGAAATTGTTTCCTATAATAAGGACTACAAGTTTAACATTCTTAATAATGAGAAATATGTTGCAATCACAAAAGACGGTTCTAAGTATTTAGCCGGCGGAGTTGAGCTTACACCAGCTAATGTAAGTGGCTTCACTAATAACTGTCCGAGTATGACTGATGACGCATACCTTAAGTTAAAGCTTGATAACCAAGAACCGTTCGTATATCTTCAGGCTATGGACTCTTATATGGTCGGTACGGCTGAAAAGCAAAGATTTTATGTTCGTGTAACTGCGGACGCTAATGTAGAAGCCTTTGGTATTGCAATTACAAATGCTGCCGGTAAAAAAATAAAATTCGCTTCAACTGCTAAAAACCCAGGTGGTCAGTTCTATATGACAATAGCAAAATCATTATATGATGATACTGCTAAATATACCGCTTTTGACGCATATGTAAGCTATTCATACGAATACACTAACGCAGCTGGAACATCACAAATCAGTACAGTTGATTATGCTAATATCAGATAAGGAGTTACAGTAAATGAAAAAGAAATATTTATCTCCTGAAATGGAAATTGAAAAGTTCACAATAGATGACGTGATTAAAACAACAAGTGAGATTCCCGGCGGTGGAGAGATTCAAATGGATGATGGTGAATACTAAACTATAATCAAACTATAAAAAAGCAGGAGATTTTCTCCTGCTTTTTCTTTTGCTTTTATTCGATATTACGTAAAAAAAGAGAAATGACCTCGTCATTTCTCTTTTTGTTCATTTTTATGTGTTCTTTTAAAATTCCACTTTTTGCGGCTGCCCGCCGTTCTCTCTTGACTCGTCAGCAAGATAAACCGAAAGGTGACCTGCAACGCTGTCAAAAATTGACGTGCATGCAAGGCTTGGCTTTTCTCCCTGAATGAATTTAACAAAATCCTCTGCAAGCCTTTCGTCGCCGCCTCCGTGGCCGCCGTAAGCGCCTACCATATCGCCGTTTACATTAAGGTCAACCTCTTCAATTCAGCATCTGTCATTGTGAAACCATCAGAT
>DAVZKM010000015.1:0-18209 GCA_052272245.1 Eubacterium sp. | reverse complement strand
TTGCAGGTTACAGCGTAGGCGGTAAGACAGGTACTTCAACAAAGCTCGGTGAGTCAAAAAACGGCGAGGGCGATAAATATATTGTATCGTTTGGTGCAATCGCTCCGAGCGATGATCCGGAGATTGCAATGCTTATAATCGTTGATGAGCCTAACCAAGATTTGGGCGGCGGCGCTCTTTGCGCACCTATTGCTGCGCAGGTTACTCAAGAGGCTATGAATGTTCTCGGCATCGAGCCTAAATATAATGACTCTGAAATGAAAGACCTTTCAAAGCAGACTCCTAACGTAGTCGGCAAAAGTCTTGACGAAGCTAAAAAAACACTTGAAGAAAATAATCTTAACTATGTTGTTGCCGGCGATGATTCAACTGTTACGAGGCAGTGCCCGTCGGGTGCAGATGCGATTCCTAACGGCGGCACGGTTTATCTTTATACCGATGATTCCGAAAAACAAACAGTAATCGTTCCTAATTTTACAGGTCTTACCGTTAATGAGGCAAAGGACCTTGCCTCAAGTAATAATCTTAATATTCAAATCGCCGGCAACAGTATGTCAAGCGGAACTGTTGTTGCATATAGGCAAAGTGAAGAAAAGCAGGCAAAGGTAGAAAAAGGAACGGTAGTTACCGTCACATTTAAAAATACACAGTCTGTATTAGACTAAAAGATATGGGGTTTTAATATGAAGCTTAAAGATTTATTAAAGGGAATTGACGTTAAAAACGATTTTGAAAACGTTGACGTTTTGGACGTTACTCAGGATTCGCGTCTCGTAAAAAACGGCTCACTTTTTATCTGCATTAAAGGAGCTGCCTTTGACGGACACGCCGTTGCGAAAAAAATGCTTGAAAGCGGTGCGGTTGCAGTAGTTGTTGACCACGATCTCGGTCTTGACAATCAAATTATCGTTGAAGATTCAAGAGCTGTTTATTCTCCTATTTGCGCTAATTTCTTCGGTAATCCTGCCGATAAATTAAAACTTATCGGCTTAACGGGCACAAACGGTAAAACAACTACCACATTTTTGATTAAGCAAATTCTTGAAAATGTCGGCAAAAAAGTCGGACTTATCGGAACTGTTCAAAATATGGTAGGCGATGAGATTTATCCTGCTAAATATACAACTCCGGATCCATATGAGCTTCAAAAGCTGTTTTCGCTTATGGTAAAAGCAAATTGTGAATACTGCGTTATGGAGGTTTCATCTCAAGCGCTCGCACAGGGCAGAGTAAACGGACTTCGATTCACTCTCGGTGCGTTCACAAATCTTACTCAGGACCACCTTGATTATCACAAAACTTGGGAAAACTATTTCAATGCAAAGCGTAAGCTTTTTGAAAACTCCGATATCGCAGTAACAAATGCAGACGATGAGCACGGCTTAAAAATTATTGACGGTCTTAATTTTGATAAGGTTGTTACTTATGCAGTCGATACAAATAATGCAACATATACCGCCAAAAATGTTAAGTTTAAGCCGAGCGGCGTTGAATATGAGATTGTTTCAAATGATTCTATAGGCAGATGTATTTGTCCCATCCCGGGCAGATTTTCGGTTTATAACTCTCTTTGCGCAGTAACATGTGCTCTTGCACTCGGTATTGATTTTGAGGATGTTCTTTCGGCGGTTGCAAAGTCAAAGGGAGTTAAGGGCAGAATTGAGGTAGTACCGAGCGGCAGAGATTTCACAATCATTATTGACTACGCTCATTCACCTGACGGACTTGAAAACATTATTACCTCGCTTAAGGAAATTGCAAAGGGCAGAGTAGTTACCCTTTTCGGTTGCGGTGGTGACAGAGATAAGACAAAGCGCCCTAAGATGGGTAAGATTGCCGCAGAACTATCCGATTACTGCGTTGTGACATCAGATAATCCGAGAAGTGAAAATCCACGTGCAATCATTGATGATATTCTTGTCGGTATGCAAAATATCAAAACACCTTTCACTGTTATTGAAAACAGACACGAGGCTATTGAATATGCAATTACTCATGCAAAGAAAGACGATATAATTCTTCTTGCAGGTAAAGGTCACGAAACATATCAAATTTTGCCTACAGGCACAATCCATTTTGACGAAAGAGAAGTTATTGCCGAGGTTCTCGGTAAAATGAAATAAATTATGGAAGCTTTAACATTAAAAGAAATTGCCAAAGCATTAAATACAAAAACAGATTTTAACGTTGAGATAAACGCCGTTTGTATTGATACAAGAAAAATTACAAAAGGTTGCCTTTTTATTTGCATTAAGGGCGAACGCTTTGACGCTCATCAATTTGCAAACGAAGCATTGAGCCTTGGCGCCGCCGCTGTAATGATTAGTGAGAATATAGAGGTAAACGGACCGTTTGTAAAGGTAAAGAATACGTCAAAAGCGCTACTTGACCTTTCAGCATATTATCGTTCAAAATTTGATATTCCTGTTGTTGCACTTACAGGCTCGGTCGGAAAAACCACCACAAAGGAATTCACTTATCTTGTAGTTAATTCAGAGTTTAATGCAATCAAAACTCAGGGCAATCTTAATAATGAAATCGGCTTGCCCCAAATGCTTTTTCAAATTGATAACAGCACCGAGGCGGCGGTTATTGAAATGGGAATGAACCATTTTGGCGAAATTCACCGTCTTGTTACTGCTACTAAACCAACCATTGCAATGATAACAAATATCGGTGTGTCGCATATTGAAAATCTCGGCTCACGTGAGGGCATACTTAAATCAAAGCTTGAAATTCTTGATGGCTTAAAAGAAGGCTCGCCGTTTATCATTAACGCTGATAACGATATGCTTAAAACAATTCTTGATAAAGACGGGATTATTGAAAAATTTAACGTAATCACGTTCGGTATTGAAAGCGAAGGCACAAATTACAGAGCAAAAAATATCAAAGAAGAAAACGGCTCAACCTCATTTGATGTCGAATATATAATCACAAAAATAATTCCGGAAATTGACGGAGTGACCGGTAAGTTTTACTTATGCTCACAACATATCGTAATCCCTACTATCGGTATTCATAATGTATATAACGCTCTTGCGGCTTTTGCTGTCGGTATAACGCTCGGTATTGACTCTCAAAAATCGGCAAACGCTCTTTCAAATTACGTTCCTGCCGGAATGAGGCAGAAAAGCGTTAACGTCGGCGGTATAATTTCTATTGAGGATTGCTATAATGCAAGCCCGGATTCGATGAATGCGGCAATCAAAACTCTTGCCAATACAAAGGCAAATAAAAAAATTGCAGTTTTGGGCGATATGTTGGAACTTGGCGATTATTCAAAAAAAGCTCATTATGAAGTCGGTCAGGCTGTAGCTGATAATAAAATCGATTATCTTTTGGCTTTTGGCAATGATGCAAAATATATTATTGACGGTGCTAAAGAAAACGGAATGAAAAACGCATTTTATTTTAATAATAAAGAAGAACTTTCAAATAAACTTTTTGAGCTTGCAAACAAGGGCGACGCAGTAATATTCAAGGCGTCAAGAGGTATGAAGCTTGAGGATATAATAAATAACGTGTATGACAGGTGGGAAAAATAAATGAACAGTACAGCAGCATTAATAATAAGCATTGTAATTGCTTTTGGCATAACCGCAGGCTTAGGATTTGTAATTATTCCTTGGCTGCGCAAGTTAAAATTCGGTCAAACTATTCTTGACATCGGTCCTAAGTGGCACAAATCAAAGCAGGGCACACCTAATATGGGCGGTCTTATGTTTATTATCGGTATCGTTCTTTCATTTGCTTTGACTGTATTGATTTATCACCTTTCAGGCGGTGAGCTTGAAAGCGAATATTCATCAATAATGAACGGCCGTGAACTTGTTCTTTTGTTTGCCGGTTTAATCCTTGCACTCGGTTGCGGCGCAGTCGGCTTTATTGATGACTTTACAAAGATTAAGCTTAAAAGAAACGAAGGTTTGTCACCTAAGCAAAAAACACTCGGTCAACTTATCGTTACCTTGGGATATATAGCAACTCTTTGGATATCTCATAATACAAGTTGGTATATTCCTTTTATCGGCAGAGTTAATTTTGAAAAGAATATATTTACTGCTGCTGTATTTTGGTTTCTTTCAATTTTTATCGTTTACGGCTGTGTAAACAGCGTTAATCTTACAGACGGCATTGACGGACTTTGTTCAAGTGTAACAACAACCGTTGCAATCGCATTTATAGCTTTGGGCTATATTCAGGGCTTTGCCGGTCTTACAATTTTCTCGGGCGCTCTTTTGGGCGGTGTTTTGGGCTTTCTTTGCTGGAATTGGAACCCTGCCAAAACCTTTATGGGCGATACAGGCTCGCTTTTCCTCGGCGGAATGGTTGTAGCTCTCGGCTATATGTGCAAATGCCCGCTTATACTGCTTCCAATCGGTATTGTTTATGTTTGCGAAACTATGAGCGATATTATTCAAATCGGCTATTTCAAAATCACTCACGGTAAGCGAGTGTTCAAAATGGCACCTATTCATCATCATTTTGAAATGTGCGGTTGGAAAGAAAAGAAAATCTGCGTTGTATTTTCGCTCGTTAATGCAATCGGCTGTGTAATCGGTGTTATTCTTCTCTATTTCGGAAATTTCGCAAAATAATATAAATTCAAAAAACTTGAAAGGAGTGTTCTTATGCCAAATAATGAGCAAATAGTGGTTAAGCCAAGCAAATGGAAAAATTTTAAAGATACCTATTTTTTAACCGGCAGCATTGATATTCCGTTTTTAGGCTTAACAATAGCACTTTTAACAATAGGTTTAATAATGCTCTTTTCGGCGTCATATCCATACGCATATTATTATAAGGACAGCTCATATTACTATTTTATTCGCCAAATTGTGTTTGCAGTCGCAGGACTTGTTGCAATGCTTTTGATGTCAAAAATAAATTACAAAATATTAAAAGCAATATATAAACCTGTATTCGTTGTAACGATAGCGCTTTTGGTAATTGTTCTTTTTTATCATACAGATTTTAAGAACTTCAAACGATGGATACCTCTCGGACCTGTTACCATTCAGCCGTCTGACCTTGCTAAGTTTACGATTATATTAACCCTTGCGGTTTATATAAGCAAATATTATAAAAAGATGAAAACAATGAAATACGGCATATTAATTCCTGTCGGAATAATTGCGGTTTTTTGCGGTCTTATTTATCTTGAACATCATCTTTCGTGCACAATATTAATGTTTTTTATCGGCGCTTGCCTTATGTTTGCAGGCGGAAGCAATTGGAAGCTGTTTGCATTTGGCTTGGCGGTAATCGTTCTTTTAGGCTTTCTTGTTGTCAGTTTTCCGACCCTTATTGAAAATTATGCGGGCGAACGAATTGTTGCTTGGCTTGATAAGGATTATGACCCAATGGGTTCAAGATGGCAAACTAATAATTCACTTTATGCTATCGGCTCGGGCGGTTTCTTCGGTGCAGGACTCGGCAATTCAAAACAAAAATATCTCTATGTATCCGAACCGCAAAACGACTTTATTTTTTCAATCGTATGCGAGGAGCTTGGTTTCTTCGGCGCTGCAATAATAATTGTACTTTTTGCCGCACTTGTTATCAGGGGCTTGATTATCGCTTCAAGATGTAAAGATAAATTCGGCTCGCTTCTTATTATCGGCGTTGTTGCTCAAATAGGACTTCAGGTAGTGCTGAATATTCTTGTTGTTACAGATACTCTTCCCAACACCGGCTTCGCACTTCCGTTTTTTTCCTACGGTGGCACGGCGGTATTTATGCTCTTGTTTGAAATAGGAGTAGTTCTATCAGTTTCAAGAAAAACAAATCAACAAAAGGTATAGGTATCAAAAATGAAAATATTATTTGCAACAGGCGGCACCGCAGGCCATATTAACCCGGCTCTTGCAGTTGCGTCATATATAAGAGAAAAATATCCGGATAGTGAAATTTTATTTGTCGGCACGTCAGACCATATGGAGTCACGCTTAGTTCCGAACGCAGGCTTTGACTTCAAAACCATAAAGATTTCAGGCTTTCGCCGTTCATTTACGCCAAAAGCAATCGTGCATAATATCAAAACCGTTTGTCAGATAGTGACTTCAAACAGTGCCAGCAAGAAAATAATTAAGGATTTTAAGCCTGATGTAGCAGTCGGTTTTGGCGGATATGTATCGGGTCCCGTGCTCCAAAGTGCAGTAAGTATGCATATTCCGACTTGCATTCACGAACAAAATGCTTATCCCGGCATAACAAATAAAACACTTGCAAAAGAAGTGGATAAAGTAATGCTTACAGTTGAAGACGCTAAAAAGCATCTTGAGCCTAAAAATGAGGTTATTGTTACAGGGCTTCCTGTTCGTGGTGAGCTCCTTAAGGCACGCAAAGATATTTCAAGAAAAGAACTTGGTATACCAAACGGAAAATATCTTGTTCTTTCCTTTGGAGGTTCACTCGGTGCAAAGCCACTTAATGACGCAATGTTTGATATTCTTCTTGAAAGCGCAAATAACGGTAAATATTATCATATTCATTCAGTCGGCACTAACGGCGGTGAATTTCTTGAAAAATTCAAAGAAAACGGTTTCGTTGAGGGCAAAAAAGGCTTGGTAAAGGGCAATGTTGAGGTTAGGCAGTATATTGATGATATGGATACCTGTATGTCGGCCGCAGACCTTGTAATCGGCAGAGCAGGCGCTTCAAGCCTTTCAGAAATTGAGGCACTCGGCAAGGCCTCAATCCTCATTCCGTCACCTTATGTTGCCGAAAATCATCAGTTCCACAATGCTATGGCGCTTGTAAATCGTGGTGCCGGCTCAATTATTGAGGAAAAGGATTTAACAACCGCTTCACTCAAAGAGGCTATTGATTTAATGCTTTCAAATCCTGCAAAGCTTATTCAAATTGAGGAAAATGCCAAGAATATGGCAATAACCGATGCAAGAGAGAGAATTGCAGATATTATTATTTCTCTTGCAAAATAACTGAATAACAAATTAATCGCTTTTGCATAGAATATCGTGCAGAGGTGATTAAATGGAATATTTTAAAATAGGCGGCGGTAAAAAACTTTCAGGGCAAATCTCGGTTCACGGCGCTAAAAATTCCGCTTTGCCGATACTTGCTTCAACGCTTTTAATAAAGGGTGAAAGCGTTATACATAATTGCCCCGATTTAAGCGATGTCAGAGTGACTCTTGACATATTAAAATCTCTCGGTTGCAAAGTCAAAAGAGAAAAAAACACCGTTTTTGTTGACGCAAGCGTGGTAGATAAAAACGAAATCAGCGAGCACACTATGCGCACTATGCGCTCGTCAATAATATTTTTAAGCGCTCTTCTTTCTCGACAGGGCAGTGCGTTAATCTTTTATCCGGGCGGATGTGAAATAGGCACAAGGCCTATAGACCTCCACCTTAAAGCATTTCACGATTTGGGCGCAGACGTCAGCGTAAACGGCTCTTCAATAAATGCTTGTGCAACTTCAATTATAGGCACGAAGATAATATTGCCTTTCCCAAGTGTGGGTACTACGGAAAATATAATTATTGCCTCGGCAATTTCGAGGGGAAAAACGGTTATTGTAAATCCCGCACGTGAGCCTGAAATAAGCGATCTTGCCGATTTTTTAAACCATTGCGGTGCGAAAATATACGGCGCAGGGGAGTCAACCATAGTTATTGACGGTGTTGAGCGTCTTAATCCTTGCGAGCATACAATTATTCCCGACAGAATACTTGCTTCAACTTATATGTCGCTCGGAGCAGTTTGCTCAAAAGAACTTACTATTAATAATATAAGGCAAAGTCATTTATCTCCCGTTTTCCCGGTGTTCACAGAAATGGGTTGTAAAATATATCTGTCGGATAATTCATTGACTCTTGTTTCGCCCAAAAAGCTAAAGCGGGTAAGAAGTATCAAAACAATGCCTTATCCCGGCTTTCCTACTGATTCTCAATCGCCTGTGGCAGTTGCTCTTGCGCTTGCAAAAGGAACTTCTATTTTGCAGGAAACCATATTTGAAAATCGATTTAGATATGTGAGTGAGCTTAACAGATTCGGTACAGATATAGAAATTAAGGATAATATCGCCGTTATTAACGGTGTTGATACACTTCACTCGGCAAATGTTCACGCAACCGATTTACGTGGCGGAGCCGCACTTGTTGTTGCAGCACTTTGCGCAAACGGAGAAAGTAATATATATGGTATTGAGCATATAGATAGAGGATATGAAAATCTTGAAAATGCACTTTTATCAATAGGTGCTGACATTAAGAGGAGTAAAAATGAAGGAGAAACCAAGGCAAAAGCAAGAAAAAAAGAAATTGAATAACAGAAATTCCAAGCCGTCAAAAATTGATGATGAATTCTTTGATTTGGGTATTGAGCCTCCGAAGATATATAGGCAGTCTCAAAACAAGATTATTCAGGCTCAGCAAAAAAAATCACGTCAAAATGAAAAATACGGTATGACGAGGGTTGAACGGCGTCAAAGGGAAACAAAAAGGCGTGAAAAGAAGAATAAACTCAGAAAAACGCTTAGTTGGATAGGCGCAATTCTTGTTATTATTGCTATCGGTGCAACACTTTGTTTGACGGTTTTTTTCCAAATAAACAATATAACAAGCTCAGGCAGTAAAATTTATCCAAAGGATAAGATAATATCACAATGCATTATTCAAAAGGGTAAAAATCTTTTTACAGTTGATACCGAAACGGCGGCACAAAGGATTGAGGAAAACCTGCCTTACGTCTATAAGGCTGAAATTAAGCGTAAGCTTCCCGATACAATTGAAATTAAAATAACTGATGCAAAGCCTTCCTATTCGCTTCTGTGCGATGACAATACTTATATTTTACTTGATGATAATTTCAAAGTGCTTGAAAAGGGCGCTCAAATGGTGTCGGGTATAGTTATTAACAAAACGGATATAAAAAGCGCTGTTGCGGGTCATAAAATAGAATTTAAAAATTCGGATGTTGCCACTTGTCTTGAACGTCTTGCAAAAAGCGTTAAAGATAATAATTTTACCGAAATTACTGCTATCTACAGTGAAAATATAAGCGAAAACTACGTCGTTTATGACAATAGAATTACGTTTAAACTCGGCAACAGTAAGGATTTAGACAGTAAGATTATGAAAGGACTCACGGCTTGCGATAAACTTAATGATTCAAATCCTAACGCTACAGGCACAATGACGATAACAAATGACAAGGCAATATACTTTACAGAAGAATAGCTGTGAAGAAATAAGCTTTACACAAAGTGTGAATATTGTTGGAATTTGTGCAAAAACAACAAACAATAAAAAATATTACTATAAAACATTGTCAAAAACTTTTATAATAATTCAAAAAAAGTATTGCAATTTAATTACAATATTGTTACAATATGAGAGTAACAAAAGCCTATAAGGGAATATAGACTAAGAATAATAAAATTAAGGAGAATCTTGCAATGGGACGTTATGAAATCGATACAGATGACTCAAAAGTAGTACAAATTAAAGTAGTAGGTGTCGGCGGAGGCGGCGGAAACGCAGTCAACCGTATGGTACACTGTAATATCCAGGACGTTGAATTTGTGGCAGTTAACTCTGATAAGCCTGCTCTTGCAAAGTCAACAGCAACACATAAAATTCTTATCGGCGAAAAAGCTACTAAGGGTATGGGTGCAGGTGCAAGACCTGAAGTAGGTACTCGTGCCGCTGAAGAGAGCAGAGAAGCTCTTACAGATGTACTTACAGGCGCAGAAATGGTATTTATCACTGCCGGTATGGGCGGCGGAACAGGTACCGGTGCAGCCCCTGTAGTAGCTAAAATCGCTAAAGATCTCGGCATTCTTACTGTAGCAGTTGTTACAACTCCTTTCGCTTTTGAAGGTAACAGAAGAATGAAGCAGGCACAGGAAGGTATCAAGGAGCTCGCTCAGTACGTTGACTCTATCATGGTAATTCCTAACGAAAATTTAAAATATGTTACTGAAGAAAAGATTACCCTTCTTAATGCATTTGAAATCGCTAATGATGTTCTTCGCCAAGGTGTTCAGTCAGTGTCTGACCTCGTTAATGCAACAGGCCTTGTAAACTGCGACTTTGCCGATGTAACAGAGATTATGAAAGATTCAGGATATGCACATATGGGTGTTGGCCGTGCTAAGGGTAAGGATAAAGCAGAACTCGCTGCTCAGCAGGCTATTTCTTCACCTCTTCTTAATACATCAATTGACGGCGCACGTGGTATTCTTATCAATATCACAGCTTCAACAGATATCGGTCTTGAAGAGATTGATGCTGCTTCTTCAATCGTAAGTGCTGCAGTTCATCCTGATTGTGAAATCATCTGGGGTGCTAACTTTGATGAAGAACTTGAGGATGAAATGATTATCACTGTTATTGCTACTCGCTTTGGAGATGAGGGCCCCGGTGCTCCTATTAAGTCAACAACAGCTAACAAGGAAGTTGCTCCTCCGCAGCCTGTAGCTCCTATCACTGCACCGGTTGCTCCTGCTCAAAGTTCAGCAGCTGCAACTTCTCCTGTTTCAACATTTAATGATAATGATGACGATGCTTTTAGCGAAATCGTTAATTTCTTCAAGAAATAATTATTAATGTATAATAAAAAACGCACTTTGCTTTTGAAGTGCGTTTTTTCTTTATTTGCGTTTTTGTCAATATGTATATTTTATCAAACTTATGTCTTTTAAGTGGAAAACTTTTCCTGTCAAGTAAAATCCTTTACATTTTTAACATTTTCCACAAAGTTTTCAACAATTATTTATAACAAAAACGTCACTTTTCCACATTCTTAACATTGTTTTCCACAGTGTTTTTAACAAATCAAAAACGTAAAGTAAAACACCATTACAAAAAGCAGCGATTAAATATACATTTTTTTGTATATCTAATCGCTGCTTTTAATGTTTACCATTCACTTTTTGTGTATGAACGGATAATATTGGTTATAATATTATCTCTGAAAAAGCCTTTTCCTTTGCCGCCGTTTCTTTGGTCTTGAATTTTGCCTGCACGGATTGTTATTGCTTCTGTTTTATCGGTGATTTTATCAATCGGTGGTATCTTTCCGAAGTTATAATTGTCATCAACAACGTCAATAATATTTTCTGCAAGGCCGGTAAATTCTTCCTTTTGTGCTGAACTCATTGCAAATATAACTAACTTGTTATTGTCAGGAAAACGCAAAATCTTTTTATTTTTAACATTGAGTGAATAAAGATAAATTCTTGCTTTTTTAACAATATTGCCCTCAGGATGATGAAGATGAGTAAATTCATATCCGAATGCCGTTTCATCATCGGTATGAGCCGTCTGGTTTAAGCCGTACATATCCCATTTGCTGTAAGGCGCAGTCATTGATTTGAAATTGACGTTGTATTCTTTTCTGTCAATTCTAAATGTTCCTTCAATATCATCTTCGCTTACTGCTCCTGCGAGAATATATATTTGATTATATTTTCCGTTCAGTCTGATTTTTTGACCTCTGCAAGCTACTGCGTCAAATCTTGGCGTTTTTCCGTTACTGTTGCCGTGAGGAATGTAAAAATCAATTCCGTTTACTTTAATATTTTTGCTGATTAAATCAATCGGCAAAGAGTATCCTCCGCCTTGAAGTATGTTGTACTTCATATTCTTATAGTTTGTAAACGCTTTAATATTGTAATTAAGTCGCATAGGGGAGTAAGTGTTATTGAACTTACACTCCGGTGCTTTTGTAAACTTAATTTTCAATGTCATCGTTTCAAATGGCTTTAATGAAACTCTGATTGTTTTCTTTTCGGCAGGTGTATGCTTTCTTATAAATTCTTCGCTTGTGTTTACTTCGTCAACTTCTTCAAATTCTCTGTATAAACTCAGCGCAGCATTTTTCTGCTCAATAGCCGTTGCGTTATTAAGCCTTACAATTAAAGCGTCCTTATCGTATTCACTGATTTTTACCGCTCTGATAACAATATTGTCGTGCGATAATTTTAAAAGGCTGGCAATTTGAGAAAATTCGCCCTTTTCGCTCTGCTTTTTTACTTCACAGGTGATAAGTTTTCTTGTAAATACCATTGATTCACGGTTAGTCCCGTTTTCAATGCCACCCTCATGACCGAAAATTCCAAAGCTAAAGCAGTTTCTGCCGAGGTCTTGTAAATCCTGCCTTGTTTCCTTAGTAAATGCGCCGACAGGCGTGTGAATACAGGTGAGCCTTAATGTGTTGTCGTTAGGCTTATCCCAGCCGTGCTTGCAATCTGTAAGAATGCTTACTCCGAAATCACCGCTTTTATCTGTTATATCAGCCCATTTTTGAGCGGGTACTTCATAAAGCTTTTCGCTGTTGTTTTCTCTTTTTGTATATCCTAAACCCGAATCGTATTTTGCAACATAATTTGAACTTGCAAGAGGGAATACAGCTTTAAGAAGTGTTCTTCTTGTTCTCCAATCAATTTCGTTGTCAACCCTGATAACCTTGCTGTCAGGATATAGCGAAACAATTTGATTGATCGTTGAATATTCAGCCTCTCTTGTGATTTTTATTGCAATGCGGGCAGGCCCGTTTTCAATTATTTCAAATTCAGGAGTGTTTGCATAGCAATAAGCGTCCTTGTCAATATCTTCTTTTCTTAATTCCCAAGACGGATAAGCAAGCGAGCCTGTATCGTGAAGCATTGCAAGCTTAATAGGAGAGGTGATAAGCTTCTTGTTCAGCTCTTTGTCAAACAAGAATGCAAGGTCGCCGTTTTTGTTGAAAATAACCTTGTATTTGCTGTTTTCAAGAGTATGACCGCTAATCTTAAGGTCAGTTTTTATTTGGCATTGCTCCTCACTCGGAACGATTGCATAAATGTGAATTGCAAATGAAGGCACGTCAGCCTGAAATACTATTTCAAAATGTTTTCCGGTTTTGTTGATAATCTGGCTGGGCACTTCCTTTTTTTGCTTGTCAATGACCTTTACAAAAGGAGTGTTTACATTGAGCTTAATCTTGGCTTCAACACTTTCACGTCTTCTGTATTGCGTAGGGTTTGACACTGAAACGGCAACTGCGTTTTCAGGAACCCAGCTTGTGTCCATATTTCTTGAAATTGCTTGTAGAGAGGAAGTCAGTTCGCCTTTAAATTGAGCGATAGATGAATAGTAATCATCCCAAGCGTCATTATAAACTTCCATTAATGATGTTCCTGTAATGTCATCGTGGAATTGATGTTTAATTGAACGCTTCCAAGCCTTGTTAAGATTTTCCTTAGGATAATCATATGTACCGCAAAGAGAGGCAAATGAACAAATGAATTCCGAACTGTGCGCTATTTGCTCGCTTTGATAGTCAAGCCTTTTGCTCTGCGTGCGTGAGGTGTAACATCCGGCACCGTGATTTGTCATAAGCATATCGCCTTTGTATCTTGGAATGAATACGCCGTTTGCACCGTTGTTGTACCTTTTGAGTTTCGTGAAAACCTTATCGCTTCTTGCACTTTTTACTTGGAATAATTTGTTATCTTTGTTGGCTCTTACACTTTCGTCAACGTTTTTAACGCTTTCCTCTGTCGGTGAGCCGCCCCAGTCGCCCGTTCCGTAAAGGTGATTGACCCACGGAAGCTTCATATTGGTTTCAACATAAGCTTTGTTAATTCCATCAATAACGCTTAAGTCTGCCCTAACATCGCCGTCAAGCTTGTATCTGTAGCTTTTTGCATTAAATGATGCGCCAATCTCATTTCCGTCGTTGCCGACCCACATACCTAAATCAAACGGTATTGGGTAAGCCGAGCCCCAAGATAGTTTTTGCGTGCTGAATCCTAAAAGACCGGCGTCGTTAATAATTTGTGGCAATTGCGCACCGAAACCAAAGCAGTCAGGTAAAAATATATCCTTGCTTTTTTTCTTGAACTTTTCATAAAAATAGTTGTTTCCGAGAAGAATGTTACGTGTGATGGCCTCGGGTGATGGTATATTTACGTCGCCGTTTTCGTATTCCGCACCTGCAGGGTTCCATCTGTTTGTTTTAACGTATCTTTTGATTTGGTCAAATGCCCTTGGATAATATTCTTCGATAAGCTCATATCTGTAAGCACCCTCAAAGTTGAACATATAGTTTGGGTACTTTTCAATAAGGTCAAAGTTTTTGCTTAATGTGTCCGGTATGAATTTTTCAACCGTGTCGGCAATTGTCCATCTCCAAACAGTGTCAAGATGTGCCGTTGCAACCATATAAGCTGTTTTAGTCAACATAATTATAATACCTGCTTACTTTTCAATAATTTCGTATGTAAATTCGTACTTCTCTTGAAGAGCCTTCACCTTATCCTCGTTGTCCTCAATAAATGTTTCGCTGTAAACACTTTTTCCGTCTACAGAATAATCTTTAACGATTTGGTTGAGCGCTTCCCAAGCCTCTGCCTCCTGTGCATATCCGTCCTCAAATTTAATAAGAAATTCTCTGTGTTTTGGTAAAATAACCTTCATTACGCTTTTCCTTTCATCTATAATTATAATATACAATCTTATTATATTATTTTTGTTTATTTATTGCAAGAAATATTTATATCTTTAATAACTATTTTAGCTTTTTCATATAAAAGCTTTTGGGCGTTTTCTATTGCATATTCAGCACTTGTATTTTTATCGACAAGACTATACATTTTGTCCCCGAGTTTAACGTTTTCAATATCTCCGCTTAAAATAATGCATTTTTTATTATACTTTTTGCAAAGCTCGCTTATTTTATATACGAGCTTTCCCATAAGCGTTTGATTGTCGGTTTTTCCTTCGCCTGTAATTACAATATCGCTTTCCTTTATTTTTTCCTCAAGGGATGAAGCTTCGCATAGTATGTCAAATCCGCTTTTTATTTCTCCGCCGTAAACGGAATAAAGACCTCCGCATATTCCTCCTGCCGCTCCTGCACCCTTAACCTCTCTTATATCTCTTGGAAGAAAAACATTAAGCATTTTCAGTCCGTCGTCAAGTTCTTTTATTTGTTCGTTATTTGCGCCCTTTTGCTTCGCAAAAACATAAGCTGCCCCTTTTTTGCCAAAAAATACATTGTCAACATCGCAAGCGTATGTAAAGTTAATTCCCTTTACAATATTGGTGAAGCCTGCACCGTAAATATTGTTTAAATCTTTGCCGGCCGGGTAATCTGTTTCGTGCCCGTCAATATCCCTGAAAACAGCACCGAGTGCACTTAGAGCACCTGCTCCGCCGTCACAGCATCCGCTGCCGCCCAATCCGAGTATAATATTGTTGAAACCCTTTGATACAGCAAACTTTATTAACTCACCCGTACCGTAAGATGTTGCATTCATAACGTCTTTTTTCTTTTGAAGTCCGCTTGCGGTTGCGCTTTCTATTATTGCAGTATTTTCATAAGTGTATATGTGACCCTTTGTACCTCTTAAATATATGTCCGTACAACGAGTGTAAAGTATCTCACCATTACAAAAACTACTTAAGCATTCGCCGAATCCTTCACCTCCGTCTGCAAAGGGCAGGCAAGTAATATTGTGATTTTCAACGCTTTCTATTCCGCTTTTTATACTTTCGCAAACTTCCTTTGACGACAAGCTTCCCTTGAAGCTGTCAGGCACGATTAATATGTTCATTCAGTATTCCTCTCAGTGTTTTTTCAAATTTTTCGTCTTGCTCTGCCGTTCTTTTTGACGGACCTTTCAAATGCTTTCCTGCTCTTCTCGCCTTTTTGGCAAGGTGACGTGATGTTAAAAGCGTATCTATGTTAAAATCGTTAATAATTAATCCGTTTTGATTAATTATTATTGCGCCTTTTGCAAGCGCCATAGCCGATAAACCGTAATCCTGACTGATGACTATGTCGCCGCTTTGCGCTTTGTTTACAAGTGCAAAATCTGCGCTGTCAGCACCTTTTCCAACAGTTATTACCCTAACATTCTTGATATTAAATTCGTGGCTTGTGTCGCAAAAAACAATGCTTTCTATGCCGTATTCGTTTCCTATTTTGACTGCCGCCATTGTTACCGGACAGCCGTCTGCGTCAATTAAAATCCTCATAATGCTATAATAGCATAATTGTAAAAACTTATCAAATATGTTATTATGAAATCGGTGATATTTATGAAACTTATTATAATCCGTCATGGCGACCCTGATTATGAACACGATACATTGACTGAAAAGGGAATTCGTGAGGCAAAATTGTTGAGTGAACGTATTTCTAAACTTGACGTCAAGGCTTTCTATTGTTCCCCGCTTGGCAGAGCCCGGGATACCGCATCTTATACTCTCGAAAAAATGAATAGAAGTGCTCAAACACTTCCTTGGCTTTGCGAATTTGAAGGAAAAATCTTGTCAGGCTTAAAATATATTTCCTGCTGGGACAGATTGCCAAGTGAATGGACAAAATATCCTGAGCATTATGATTATAACAATTGGTATAACTCAAAAATAATGCGCTATGGCAATGTTGAGCGTAAATATAAAACGGTATGCAACGGTATTGACGAGCTTCTTAAAAAGCACGGCTACGAGCATCAGGGCAATATATATAAGGTTAATAATTCTAACCACGATACAATTGTTCTTTTCTGCCATTTCGGTGTTGAGTGTGTTTTGCTTTCTCATATTATGTCTTGCTCACCTATGGTTTTTTGGCATAACTTTGTTGCCTTGCCTACTTCTGTAACTACTCTTATTACCGAGGAAAGGGAAAAAGGTATAGCCGCTTTTCGTTGTCAGCAGTTCGGCGATATCAGTCACCTTTATTCAGGAGGGGAGGAGCCGTCGTTTGCTGCTCGCTTTTGCGAATGTTTTTCCGATGACACGAGGCATTAATTGGAAATTCTGTTTATTTTCGTATTTTTGTATTAATTATGCTAATTATAGTATTGTAAAAATCATTTGTTTATAGTATTATAATTTTGTGAATATTCACTAAAATAAGAGATGGGATTGTAAAATTAATATGAAAAACGACAAAATAGTTAAACCTTTTGGGTTTAAAGACAAAATCGGCTATATGTTTGGCGATTTTGGTAACGATATGACTTTTTTGCTTTCGTCAAGCTTTCTTATGAAATTTTATACCGATGTTATGGACGTTGACGGCTATATTGTAGGTATTATTATGATGATTGCAAGGTTTGTTGATGCATTTACGGACGTAGCAATGGGCAGAATTTGCGACAAAAGCAAAATGACTCCCGTAGGCAAATTTAAGCCGTGGATCAGAAGAATGTGCGGCCCCGTTGCAATTGTTTCGTTTTTGATGTATCAAAGCTCTCTTTCAGGGCTTCCTAAGCCTGCTAAGATTGCATATTTGTTTGTGACTTATATCCTTTGGGGTTCTGTATTTTACACCTCAATCAATATTCCTTATGGCTCTATGGCTTCTGCTATTTCCGATAATCCTAATGACAGGCAGTCACTTTCAACGTTTAGAACAATGGGCGGTATGTTTGCCGGCGCTATTATTATGGCTGCTGTTCCTCTTCTTATTTATAATAAGGAAAACGGAAATGAGGTTATAAACGGTGCTAAGTTTACTGTTGTTGCAGGCGTTTGCTCTTTACTTGCCGTCGTTTGCTATCTTCTTTGCTATACTCTCACTACCGAGCGTGTAAGGGCGCAGGCTACCGATGCTCAGCTTAAGAAAAATAACCTTGGCGTAATGCTTAAAAATGCAGTTAAAAATCGTGCGCTGATTTCTATCATTGTGGCATCAATCTTTATGCTTATTTCGCAGCTTACTATTCAGCAAATGGCTAACTACGTATTTCCTAATTATTACGGTAATGCAAAAGTCCAAAGTCTTTCTGTTGTTATGATGGGCGGCGGAATGGTTATTGCCGCTGTTATCGCTAAGCCGCTTGCTGCTAAGTTCGGCAAGGCTGAAATAAGTGTTGCTTCAAATATGCTTGCAGGTGTTGTAAGCTTGCTTCTTTACTTTGTCAGACCTCAAAACGTTTGGGTTTATGTTGCATTGCAATTTCTTTGCTGGTTTGGCTTGGGCGTTTTTTCGATGGTTGTTTGGGCACTTATTACCGACGTTATCGATTATTCCGAAATTAAAAACGGAATACGTGAGGACGGCTCTGTTTATGCTCTTTATTCTTTTGCACGTAAGCTCGGTCAGGCACTCACTTCGGGTCTTTCCGGTGCGCTTCTCTCAATGATTGGATATAAAAAGTCAACTGCCTTTGATCCGCAGGTTAAAGAGGGAATTTTCGATATCTCAACTCTTGTTCCGGCAATCAGCTTTGTTTTG
>DAVZKM010000014.1:0-18274 GCA_052272245.1 Eubacterium sp. | reverse complement strand
GATATCGATGAAGAAATTAAGAGGCTCTTTTCTTATTTTTAACACCCGATGAACACGCAACTCTGACTGCGCCCTCTTTAATGAATTTTGAAAAATTGCCGAGGCAGTAATATCTCTTTGAAAAATCAATATTTTCGTGATTATCCTCATCAAGATAAATAAGTCCGTCGGTATAAGCTGCGTAAGAACACGCAGTCCACCAATCCCATTCGTTTGCATTCATTATCGTCAAATCGTCAACAATGGTATTTGCCATTGCGACGCCGTATTTTATCGATGTGCCTTTAGTACCGTTTTTCTCCTTAGCAATAAGGTCATAAACGCCCGAATTTTTATCGTCGGTCATTTGGCAATATTCCGTTGCGGCGATTGAATACTTGGAATATTTATCGGAAATATAATTTTCTGCATTTTTCTTAGTATCTGCACCCGACCAATAAGAATGCATACTTACTTCTTTAAAATATTTGCGAAGCTTTGCATTTTTAAAAACATATTTAGGCCCTCTGCCTAAAATACAATCCATATATGCCGCACAACTTGAATCGTCGCCCTCCATTGAGCCTGATTCAAACATAGAAACCTTAACGCCTTTTTTATCTAAATCTGAGCCTTTAAATTTTTTTACAAATGTTTTGAGCAAATCCCTTGCCTCGTACTTAGAATAATAACAACCCTCCTGATTGACGCTATAGGTGTTATCATCATTATACCAAGCCGCCCAATTGTATTGCGGCTCATTAATCGGCGAAACGCTTGTTACACGATAACCCTTGTTTGCAAAATATTCTGCACTGTTGTAGCAAAAATCCGCAAAATCGCCGTATTTTGATTTGTCAAGATTGGATATCCACGGTTCGTCATCGTTTTTATAAGGTGTGCAGTAAGCAGCGCCGTTTTTGGTGAGATAAACAGGAGCGCTGTTGCAAAAAAGAGTTAAGCGCATATCCTTGCCTGCATATTTTTTTGCAAGTTCAAGACAAGCCTGCGCATTTTTATCGTTATTAAAATTATAAGTTCCATCTGCGTTTAAAAAGCACTCTGTCCTTCTGTTTTCAGTCAAAATGTGAGCATCGTTTTTTGAGCCTGCGCCGAGATTGTATCGATAAATATTAAGCCCTATTCCTTCGTCGGCATCATAAAGCGCTTGCATAATCTCATCTGCATTGTCCCAAGCGCCGACGTCTTGGCTCCACCAGCAAGCCGAAGCGCCAAAACCGTTCATAATCTGATAATTTGTATTAACGTCAATAACGGTAGTGTTACTGCCGTCCTTGTTTGCATTAACCAAATCGCTTTGACCGTAAACAACCTTGCTGTCAGTTCCGATAACTCCTAAACCTATATACAAAACTACCGCCGCTAAAATCACAACAATGCAGGAAATAACTATTGCAAGCGTTTTTTTCTTTTTGGTTTTATCCATTTCATCACCTATTTAAAAAGGGCGAAATGTAAATCAAATCGCCCTAAGTAATATTTATTATTTAATTAAACGCCCGAATAAGCGTTAAATCCGCCGTCAACAGGAATGTTTACACCTGTAATAAAGCCTGAATAGGTATCGTCGCAAAGGAAAAGAAGTGTTCCTGAAAGCTCCTCAGGCTCACCGAATCTGTCCATAGGTGTTGCGGCAAGAATTTTGCCCGTTCTTTCAGTAGGTGTGCCGTCATCATTCCAAAGAAGAGCAGCATTCTGCTTTGTTGAGAAGAAGCCCGGAGCAATAGCGTTTACTCTGATTCCGAGCGGTGCAAAATGAACAGCCATCCATTCCGTAAAGTTCTTGACAGCGGCCTTAGCAGCGCTGTAAGCAGGAATACGTGTAAGAGGTCTGAAAGCATTCATTGAGGTTACCATAATGATTGTGCCCTTTTCCTTTTCAGCCATATCCTTAGCAAAAACCTGAGTAGGAATAAGAGTTCCGAGAAAGTTAAGGTTAAATACAAAACTGATACCGTTAGGGTCAAGGTCAAAGAATGTCTTTACGTTCTCATCCTTTTGAACAAGGTCGATTTTTTCAAGAGTGTCCTTAGTGGTTGTACCCTTAGGATTATTACCGCCTGCGCCGTTTAAAAGAATATCGCATGTGCCGAGCTTTTCATTGACAGTCTTGCGAGCATTTTCCATAGACTCAAGCTCAAGAACATTACAGCCGACTGCAATAGCCTCGCCGCCGTTTGCGTTAATTTCATCTGCACATTTTTGCGCAGCGCCTTCATTAAGGTCAAGAACCGCTACCTTACAGCCCTGAGCTGCAAGAGTTTTTGCAAAAGCGGCGCAAAGAACTCCGCCGCCGCCTGTTACAACAGCAACCTTGCCTTTTAAATTTTCGTGATTAAACATAAAATTACTTTTCCTTTCTGCTTTTTTCAACAGCTTCCCAAAGACCGTTGAGATAACTTACACCCAAGGCTCTGTCATAAAGACCGTAGCCCGGACGTGCAACCTCGCCCCAAATCATTCTGCCGTGGTCAGGGCGGATATATCCGTCAAATCCAACCTCCTGCAAAGCCTTAACAATCTCATACATATCAAGCGAGCCACAGCCGCTTTCGTGAGCGGTTTCGTTAAACCATCTGTCGTTTATGGAAACGTTGCGAAGGTGGGCAAAATAAATTCGATTGCCTGCTGCTTTAATAATTTCCACCATATCGTTATCAGGGCTTGCGCCGAGTGAACCGGTGCAAAGAGTGAGTCCGTTATACTTGCTCGGCACCATATTAAGAAGCTTTTCAACAGCATCTTTGCCTGTAATAATGCGAGGAAGCCCAAAAATACCCCAAGGCGGGTCGTCCGGATGGATTGCCATTTTGACATCGCACTCCTCACAGGTCGGCATAATTGCTTCAAGAAAATATTTAAGGTTTGCCCATAAATCATCGGCGGTTACACCTTTGTATTTTGCAAAAAGCTCTTTAATCTCGCCCATTCTTTCTGTTTCCCAACCCGGCATTGCATAGCCGTTTGAGTTATCGTCAATCTCCTTAAACATATCCTCGGGAGATTTACCCTCAACCTGCTTGCCGTCATAGCTGAGACAGGTGGAGCCGTCAGGCAAAGGCATATAAAGATCTGTCCTTGTCCAGTCAAAAACAGGCATAAAGTTGTAGCATATAACCTTAACTCCTACCTTTGCAAGATTTCTGATAGATTTTTTGTAGTTTTCAATAAGCTTGTCCCTTGTAGGTAAGCCAAGCTTAATATCCTCGTGAACATTAACGCTTTCAATACATTCCATCGTCAAGCCTGCCGCAGTGATTTCGTCGTACATTTTCTGCACGTCCTCCATCTCCCACGCTTCGCCTGCAGGAAGATAGTGGAGCGCCGGAACAACACCGACTACACCCGGAATCTGCTTGATTTGTTCAAGAGAAACTGTATCGAGGTCCTTACCGAACCAGCGAAAAGTCATTTGCATATTTTTGCCTCCTTTTTTAGGAAATAATTTTTCGTCAATTTTGATTTTATCATATTATAATAGACGTTTCAAGGTTATATTTATATTAAAATCATCATTTAACCTTAATAGTTTTGGTTTTTGTATATGCGCCGTAAATTTTCTTGCCGTTTGATTGCTTATAGGCACGAACTCTTACATAATATTTTTTCTTTGACTTAAGCTTTGAAATCGTTTTGGAGGTTGTGCTTTTTTTATTAATCGTGATAGTCTTAGTAGTCTTTTTGGTGTATTTTTTTGAAGTTGAATACTGTATTTGATACCCCGTAACAGTCGAATCCTTTTTCCACTTAAGAGTAATTTTCTTTTTGCTCTTGCTCTTAATTGACGATATCGATTGCGTTTTTGGCTTAATTGTCAATCGATATGACATTGAGCCTGTATAAACTCCCTTGAACTTAATGTTGACCGTGGCAAATCCGGGTTTTGTATTATTCTTATAGCTGACGCTGTAATTTGACGGAGAAATAACATTTCCCACCCTGTCATAAACCGTAATCTTGGTTGTTTTTTTCTTTTTATTATATGTAAACGTTTTTGTTTTAACCTTTGCCGTGCCCGGCGCAATATAATACGCTGTTATCGTGTTTGCAGGGCAATAAGCGCAAATGCTCTCGCTGTATCCGTCATAGCTCAAAGCGCTGTCATTTTGGTCAAAATGAGCATAATGGGTTTGCACTGCGCCAAAGTTGTGAGTATGCGCCCTGACGCCTACGACACTTGAAAAAGCAGGCTGAGAGGACTCGAGAACATAATAATAAGTCTTACCCGCCATAAGCTCTGCCGCACAAAGTAAATTAGGATTATAATTATCGTTAATAACGCTATTTTCCGTTTCGCCGTCATAATCCACTATCGACGCCATTATATTTCCGTCATAACTTTGAGTGAAACAGTAAAACTCATAATATCCCGTTGTGCCGGGTGTAAATTCGACATAACTTTTATTATTTACATCAACATAAGCCTCAACGGTTTTATTCAAACCGATTTCAGGCGCCGTTTTTTTAGTGTTTGCAAACGCAGTCACCATCCCGAACGACGGGGTTGACAATATCAAAACAGCGCTTAATGCAAGCGATATTATTTTTTTCATATATATTCCCCCGATAAATATCGTTTTTATTTATTTTATCACATTACAACTTATTGTCAATAAAAATAAGAGGCTGTGCTTCAATTATCTCAAGACAGCCTCTTACGTGTAAAATTATTTATTATGCCTTTTGCTCTACGGCGTCGTTTTCGGATTTCGCCTGTTCTTTTTTGACCTTTTCAGCCTCTCTGCGCTCCATAATTTCCTTAATCATTTTTCTGTGGCCGTCGCCTGTGATATTATAAAAATGCATAGGAATAAGCATAAGAATATAGCCTATCATCGGGAACACGGTTGTCATAAGAAAAAGACCTAAAAGGGTTGAATGGTTTTGAACGGTTGAAACATCGCTTGTATGCTCAACATAGCCTGTTCTTGCAAGCACCTGAAGGCAGATAAACGACGAAAGCGTGCCCTCAAGCTTGCCTGTGAACGACATAATCGAAAGCATTGTACCCTCAACACGTCTGCCCGATTTCCACTCTACATAGTCAACTGTTTCGGCTTCCATTTCCTTTTGCATAAGGTTTTTAAATTCAAGAGGAAATGTAACGAGCATTGAAAATACAAGAACAATAATACCTGTAAGGGTTGAAACGGGCTTATCGGCAGGCTTATTCATAATTCCGTTATATGTTAAAAGTGCAAAAAGACCATTTAATGTTATACCCAAAACACAGCAAACCTGATAGAATTTTTTACTGTCGCTCTTTGCGCCCAATCGCTCAACAATAATAGGAACAAGCACACCTGCCAAAACAGAGCCGGGAGCCTTAACAACATCGAGAAGTCCGTTATACTTTGCATTGAAAAGTGAATCATATGCAAAATAAAACGAGCACTGCTCGGAAACCTTGATAATAACAAAAAAGATATTACAAAGGAAAAGCATTAAAAGCGGACGGTTTGTCAAAAGCAGATGGATACATTCATTAAGCGACGGAATGTCCTCGCTGTGCTCCATACGCTCTTGGCAGTTGGCAAAGGTAAATCGTGTTAATATAATAATAAATACTGCGGATAATACTGCGGCAACCAAATATGCCTTATCAAGATTTGAATTAAAATAGGGAAGCCAAGCGGCAAATGCAACAAGAGCCGCAGGAATAGCGCCGATAATCATTCTACCGATAGACGCAACGCCGTAAAGCTTCGTTCGTTCCGTTCCGTTAGGCGTCATAGAAAAGGCAAGTGCTCCCATAGGCACATCAAATGCGGTATAAGTAACATCAAGACCCACAAAAGCAAAAACAGTAAGCGCCATCTTAACTCCGTATGACAAATTATTATTGCCTACAAAGAAAAGAATCATAAAAAGGGAAACAAGATAAGGTGCAAATTTGATATAGCCTCTCATTTTGCCCCAACGTGAACGTGTTTTATCAACAATTACACCCATTATAGGGTCATTAATTGCGTCAAAAATACCGCAATAAAGACGGATGTTACTTGCGTGGCGTGCTTTAATATGAAGCACATCGGTGATAAAGAAATTGACATATTTAGAAGCTGTCATACTTGTACTCATACCTTGGGCACCTCTGCCCATTGCATAAGACAATGCCTCTTTCCAGGTAAGATATGTCGGCTCGCCTACATCTTTTTTAACAATTTTGCTGTTAAAAAAAGATTTAACCTTTCCCATAAGGACACCTCGGTTCATAAAAAATTAACAATTTAAGTATATCACAAATAAAACGATAGTAAATAGATTTTACAAAAACTTAATAAACACTTGATATTTATTTGATATAAAGTCAGGCAGTTGCATTCTCAACTTTTTTATTGTTGAAAAGAGTGTAACTTTATGTTAAAATACCGTTAGTTTATTTTGAAAGGGCTGTTATTATGTCGCAATGGGACAAAGATTATTTGTGCTTATGCAGAAGAATACTTGAGGAAGGCACAGAGGTTGTAAACCGCACGGGTACAAACACAATCAAGGTGCCGTCGCACAATTTTCATTTTGACTTATCAAAAGAATTCCCCATTTTAACAACAAAACAGTTATTTATCCGTCAGGCAGGTCTTGAAATGCTGTGGATATATCAGGCGCAGTCAAACGACGTGCGCTGGCTTCAGGAAAGGGACGTTAAAATTTGGAACGAATGGGAAATTGACGACGAAGGCTATTGGAATGCTACTCAAATGCTTCCCGGCGAAAACGGCAAGCTTGTCAAAACCCCTGTTCATAAGTTTTTCGGCAAAGAATGGGCGCACACAATCGGCACGGCTTACGGTTATATTGTAAACAAATTCCAAATGACGCAAAACCTTATTGATAAAATCAAAAATCATCCCGAGGACAGGCGAATGGTAATGACTCTTTGGCAAAACGATTACCTTGACACCGCCGTTCTTCCAAGCTGTGTTTGGTCAAGCGAATGGGATGTGACAGACGGGAAGCTCAACTGCTGGGTTCATCAACGTTCTTGCGACGTTCCGCTCGGCTTGCCGTTTAATGTTACTCAATATGCAACTCTTCTTTGTATGCTCGCTCAGGTTTGCAACTTAGAGCCGGGCACAATGGACTGGAGTATTAAAGACGCTCATATTTATGTTAATCAAGTTGACGGAATTAAGGAGCAGCTTAAAAGATTTGACGAGCAGGGCGATTTGCCTGCGCCGAAGCTTTGGCTTAATCCCGAGGTTGATGATTTCTTTAAGTTTGACAATTCAAGAGATTTAAAAGACGTTAAGCTTATTGATTATAAACATATGGGCAAAATCAAATTCCCTATTTCGCAGTAAAAGCAGGAGAACGATATGACAATCAATATGATAGCCGCAGTAGGCAAAAATCTTGAGCTCGGCAAGGATAACGACTTAATTTGGCATTTCAAAGAGGATATGGCATTCTTTAAGGAAACCACAACGGGCAGTTCAATTATTATGGGAAGAAAAACATTTGAATCTCTGCCAAAAGCGCTTCCGAGGAGAAAAAATATAGTCATCACTAAAAAGGACGACTACAAGGCAGAGGGCGCAACTGTTGTTCATTCAATTGACGAGGCGCTCGGCGAGGTTGAAAGCGACACGGTATTTATCATCGGCGGAGGTGACATTTACAGGCAGTTTTTGTCAAAGGCTCAAAAGCTTTATTTGACCGAGATTGAAGCCGAATGCCCTGATGCAAATGCATATTTTCCTGCGTTTAACAAGGCTGATTATAAAAAAGAGCTTCTTGCAAGCTATCACGACGGCGGCATACATTTTTCCCACGTATGCTACACAAAAAAATAATACAAAAGCAAAAAGCGGCTTAGAGATGAAAATTTCCAAGCCGCTTTTTATACGTAGTTTATAAATATTTATTATGCCATCTCAGCGTTTGCGCACGATTATGTATATTTTCGCCAACACGGCTGAAGCCTTACACGTTTTTGCTTTTAACCGATTTATATATCACAGACAAAATTATCATCAAAACCGCAAAAGCAGCCTGACAGAGCCGATATATTATTCATTTTCAATCGAGAGAATTTCGCTTGCCGTGTCTGTTTCAAGCGTTTCAACACCTTTAAGCTTTTTTTGGATAATGTCGTTTCGTTTTTCGGCATCCTCAAGTGTTTTGCCTGCCTCTTCAACCTTTTTGCGAGCCTTGGCAAGAAGCGTGCCGAATTTTTCATACTGCGCCTTTGCCGCACCGAGCACCTTATAAACCTCGTTTGCCTTTTTGTTAATCGCAACGGTTTTGAATCCCATAGCAAGGGAATTGAGAAGCGCCGTAACGGTTGACGGGCCTGCCACCATTATCCCCTGCGTCTGCAAGGTCTCTGCAATGCCCGTTTTTGACGAAATGATTTGTGCATAAAGCCCCTCAGTCGCAAGATACATTATTGCAAAAGGAGTTGTATTCGGCGGGCAAATATACTGCTTTATCAGCTTTGCCTCGTCCTTAACCCTAACCTCAAGCGCTTTTTCAGCCTGTGCAAGAGCATCAACGTCCCCTGCCTCGCTTGCAGCGGCAAGACGTGCGTAATCCTCCATCGGAAATTTTGAATCAATCGGCAAATATGCAAATTCGTCATTATCGCCGTTTGGAATTTTAACCGCAAATTCAACCCTGCCGTTATAGTTAGGATTAGTTTGGACATTCGTTTCATACATATTTGCAATCGTTTGGTCGAGAATATTTTGAAGCTGAACCTCTGCCCACGTGCCACGAGCCTTAACATTAGTCAAAACACGGTTTAACGAGCCTACGCTGTCCGTAACATTTGAGCTGAGTTCTTTCATTTCACCAAGACTTTTATAAACGTCTTTAAGCTGTTTTGATACGGTTTCAAACGAGGAGTTAAGCCTTTGCGTAAGCGTTTCGTCAAGCTTTTCATCAACTGTTTTTCGCATTTGCTCAAGCTTTTTTTCGTTGTTTTGCTGCATACGCTCAAGCGACTCGGCTGTCATTTGCATTTGCTTTTGCGTGCCGTCGTTAAGCGTTTTCATAAGTTTGATTTGCTGCTCATAATTCTTATCCGTCAGCGTATTCATTTGCTCGCTGAGCCTTGTGATTTTGTCATCCGTCGCCTTTGACGAAAACTCGATTTGTTGCTTTAAAAGCTCGTTTGACGAGCCGTCTTTTTTGGCTATAAGCCTTATCAAAAGCACAAGGCACACAAAAAGTAAAATTATTATAGCTATAAGTAAAGCCGTATTCATAAATTCACGCCCCTTCAAACAGATTGTATCACATATACATATTATATATAGCATTTATTTTTGACAGTTCGATTTTTCGGACTGTCAATATTTTTTTATTTCAAGCACAAGCCTGCCTTTTTTGGTGGTTTTGATTTCTTTATCAAAAGAAAATCTGCCGAAACCACGAACGGATACAATATCGTTATCGCAAATCATATACGAATTTGACGTCACAAGCCTTGAATTAACAAAAACCTTTTCTGCCTTGATAAGCTTAGATGTTTCATTTCTTGAAAGGTTATATACAGCGGCAATTACAACGTCAATTCTTTTTGAAGCGGCAAAAATTTCCGTCGGCTCAGGGTCGGTTTTCAAGTCATTTGGCAAATTACTTTTCTCACACTTAACGCTCGTATGACGCACACGTTCAAGATTTTCGCAAATATAAGGCACAATATGCTCAACACAAAGAATATATCCGCAGTTATCCTTAACGATTATATCGCCCAAAAGCTCCCTTTTAATACCCAAATTCATCAGCGCACCCAAAAAATCACGGTGAGAAAGCTCATCTGCAAATTTTTGCATAAGCGGCTTTGCGCAAATACACACAATAGGGAATTTTTCATCATTCAAATCCTCGCCAAAGCCTGCCACAACCCGCTCCGCCATAGAGTATCCGCCGAAAAGAACGCACGGCAAATATGTTGATTTAAGAACGCTTTGCTCCTCAATATTAAGAAAATCGGAAAAGGTGTTATACCCTCTTTCATATGCTCTTTTATTTAATTCTTCAAATCTCTTTTCAATCATATTAACCGCCCTCGCTTTCTTATATTATAACGTTATATATAAAATTTCGCCACTGTTTTTTAAATTTGGAACATATCCTGTTTTTGGCAACAAGTAAGAGCAAACCCTCTATGCCGGAGAGTTTGCTCTTTTTTCGTTGTATGCCTTTTTAATTTTGCCTGCGCCAATAAGTACGCCTTCGAGTATTACACTTGCGCAACACGGTGCAAATAAAGCATTAAATTTAAAAATAAATGATACAATTATCGCAACAATAATCAATGATAAAATTATCCAAGATATTTTTCGGAAATATTTATATTCCTTATCATTTAAAGGTTTTTCAGGAGTATCAAGCGGACAAAAAATGAATATTAAAACAGTAAATACTAAAGATATACTAAGTAATGCAATTCTAATATCATAAATTTTCGATAATTTGATAAGCACTATACAGCATAAAATCGATAAGGTAGATAATATTTCGCATCTTGTTTCAGTTTTGGCATGATAGCCACCGGCATATCTTCTTATAAACTGAAAAGCAATATAGAAAATAATGCTTTCAAGTATAACATTAAATAAAACACCAATTGTTGTTATAATTATGAAATATAGTATTTGTGATAACAAAATAAAGAAACCATACGAGTAAAGCTCTTTATCTTCATTTTCAACTAATGAATGCTTAATCAATATTTCAACAATTTTTGAAGAAATCTTATTTATCATTATTTGATTTTGCTGAATTTTTTCAAATCAGTCGGCACTTTAGGTTGATAAACTACCCAACATGTTGTAGCATTAGCATCTCTTTTTAATGATGAAATTGCCAAATTTTTTGATGTACTAAGTAAAGCTTTTTTGATTTTGTTCACGAAAATTCCTCCTTTTTGTTTAAAATATCATTTTTTTATATTAGTTTCAAGTAAAAAAGCAAAACACAAATCTAAACTGTTAAATTGCAAAAATTCCTATAATTTTGGTAACTACAAATAAATTTTGCCTTTGCTACCATAATGTTGTGATTTACCATTCTATTTGGTGTATGTAATGGTTTAAAAATGTTAGCATAAATAAAAGAGGTGTGATATGACTTATAATAAAGAATATATTGGAGAAAGAATTCAACGCAAAAGAAATTCCTTAAATATAACGCAAGAGCAACTTGCCGAAATGATTAATACTTCCAAAAATACAATATCAAATGTTGAAAGAGGCGAAAATCCGCCAAGTGTTGAATTTATAGTTAATATTTGCAATGTACTTGGTGAGGATCCTAATTATTATATTTTAGGCGAAATACCTAATAAAGATATTGATAAATATAATAATAGCCTTTTAGAATTATCAACTCACGAAAGAAATTTTGTTCAAGGATTATTGAATTATATAATTGAATCAAAAAATAATAGTTGACACTTTTAAGATTAAGTGTTAAGTTACTCTTATCAAGAATTTTTGATAAGAGTTATTTTTTGCGAGGAATTTCATGAAAATTTTAATATGTGATGATGAATATACTAATTTAGAAATTTTGAAAAAGTATATTTCTGAATATGTTGCTGCTCACTGTTTAAAAGCCGACATTTGTGCAACAACATCATCAAAAGATGTTGTTAAAAATGATGTTGTTTATGATTTGGCTTTCCTTGATATTCAGATGCCTGATATAGACGGTATATCAGTAGCAAAAGAATTAAAAAGCAGAAATCAAAAAGTTGTAATTTTTTTTGTAACAGCATTTGATGAATATCAAGATGAGGCTATGGATTTGCGTGCGTTTAGATTTTTTGAAAAACCTTTTGATGCTCAACGCTTATACGCAAGTTTAGATAAAGCTATGCAATATATAGACGAAACATATGTTGATTTGTTTTTATATAACTGTGGAGAAGATAAGAAAATACTTGTTGACGATATTGTATATATCAGAAGAGAAAACAGAAAAATTATTCTTCATACGAAGGATGGAAATGAATATGTCACCAAGCGCAACCTAAATGAATGGATGGAGAAATTACCTAATACATTTTTTTATTTAGTTCATAAAAGTTTTCTTGTTAATCTTCATTACATTACAAAAAATTCCTATTCAAAAATAGTATTAGATAATACTATTGAAATTCCCGTTGCATCACGAAAACAAGTTGATTTCCATAAATATTGGTTTCAATATCTTAAAAGGAGATAAGCGATGTATAATTTAGTTATATGTTTTACATATTTTATTGAAATGCTTATTTCATATAGTTTTTTTTCATTAGTTGGTGACAAAAAACTAAAAAGCCATATTTGTATAATAATTGGAACGGCATTATTTTTAAGCGGTGCATTTTTTGATATTATTCTTTCAAATAAAGTTTGGTTTAATGCCCTGTATTTTTTATTTATAAATTTATTATTCGGTTCAATATGTTATAAAATCAAATTCACACGAGTTTTATTTTATTCAATAATATTAGATATTTTTAATGGTTCCTTGGAATTTGCAACGATTTTTTTGATTTCGATTGTAACCAAAACAGAAGTAACTGCATGTATTGACAAATTATCATTTTTTGTTTTGGATGTGGTTATAAGTAAAACATTGTATTTTCTTACGTGTCTTATTTTAGCAAGATTCGTAAAAAAAGAAAAGGCTGACATAAAATTTCCTGTGGCTTTATATATGTATCCTGTTATTGTAATTGTTACACTATTGATATTTTGGTCTATGTGTACGCATTTTGAATTGAGTTATAATTATCAACTTATACTGTCCGGAATCAGTTTCGCTCTTTTCGCATCCATAGTAGTATTATTTATATCTTTTCAGCGAAGTATAGAAAAAGAAAATATTATATTCACTTTGAAAAGTCAAGTTGAAAAACAAAATATAGATATGAATTATTATAATATTCTTGAAAAGCAAAATGAGGATTTAAGAATATACGCTCATGACACAAAAAATCATTTAAATGCAATTTATAATTTGAATACAAATTTAGAAATAAATGAGTATTTAAACAAAATGCTCGGCAATCTGAAAAATTATAGTAATATTTGTCACAGCGGAAATCATATGCTGGATGTAATTATAAGTAAGTATATTACCGAATGTGAAATGAAAAATATAAATTTTACCTTTGATGTCTGTGTAACTAATTTAAAGTATGTAAAAAACAATGATTTAGTAACGATTTTGAGCAATGCTTTGGATAATGCAATAGAAGCCGCAGAAAAGTCATCGAACAAAACGATAAATATTGCAACAGACCACATTAACACTTACGATGTTGTAACAATAACCAATAGTTGCGATAATCCACCAAAAACTAATGGGGATGATTTGGCAACCACAAAAAATAATAAAGACATTCACGGTCTTGGGATTAAAAGCATAAAAAAAACACTTAAGCAATATAGCGGAGATTGTCAATGGGAATATAATGAAAACAAACGAGAATTTACTTTAATGATTTCTTTATTATCGCAAAATTAAATATCAGTTATCCAAGCAGGCACACACTTTGTGTGTCTGTTTTTTTGCAATTTGACATAATTTCTTTGCAATTAGGCATTTTGCATTGACAAATCGGATAAGAACTGCTACTGTTTGAGTGTAATATTTAGTGATTACGACGAAATATAAACGATATTTTAAGAGGTGAATTCCGATGTTTTAGATTGCTTTTTATCTGAAAGATAATTACTGTTCTAACACGATCATTTAAATTTATTTAAGAGCGTTTGCTCTTAAAAGGAAGGAAAAACATTATGAAACATGCAAAAATAATTTTAGCGTTTTTAATGATACTTTGTTGCGTTACGGCCGGCTTTTCAATGACTGCTTTTGCAGGAAATGACAATATCCCATTTTCATTTACTATGAAAGCAAACGCGAAAAAGAGCTATACCGGAGATAGGTATAGGGAAACCACAAGAACAAACAATCCTTGGAAAGTGAATATGACCGCAAACACCGAGGGTAAGAACACAAAAGCTTATTACTTCTTGGCAAGCAACGGTATACGTAGGATACAATATTCAGACCAACACCTTATTGAAGCCGGCTCGGGAGATCATACTTATAAAGCATATGCCGAAGCTTCAAAACAAGGAGTATCATTAGGCTGTAAAAACAACAATGATGTTCCTAAAAAATATACCGTATCGGGATATTGGGACGAAGAAACCGGCGGAACTGTTAAGTGATTTTAGTTTACCTTGCAAAAATATCCCCTGCATATGATTTTTGTTGTGTGCAGGGGAACATAAATTTTTATGAAGGGAGGACGTAATGCTTTGAAAGTCACATATTATTTAAAAAGAATTATCAATGATAAAATCAAGCTTGGATTTATATTTCTGGTGTTTTTATTGCCGATAATGGATTTAATATCTACACTGGTTAATATTCACCGCGGAGGGACGCCTATGGTGCCGTGGTCATCAACATTTCTTTCTGTAACATCGACCACATTTTTATTTCATTCGCTCTTTTTCACCTTTCTTCCATTATATCTGCTCATTATCAGTTGTGATGATTGTTTTGAGGATTGCAAAACAAAATACCGTAATATCCTTATTTCAAAATGGGGCAAAAAGAATTATGTAATAACGAATATTGCAAAATCATTTTGTATTTCCTTTTTCCTGATACTTTTCACATTGCTTTTAAATATGCTTATGTCAGAAATAATTTTCAATACGGCGACCTACAGCATATTCAGCGAAGGTTTAGTTGATGCGGATGAAACGAGCCTTTTTTATATTGAGGCAACACATCCAACCGTAACAAATATAATTTACATATTTATCACGTCCTTATTGTCCGGAGCAATAGGTGCGGCGGGAGCGGCACTTGCAATGGCAATTAAAAACCGAAAAATCGTTTATCCTTTACTCTTTCTTTTATGGTTTTTGCCGGCGCACACCGACAAATCCATTATGCTCGCAATACAACCGTTTTGCGAATATGGCTTAGATACGAAAATACCCGTATTTGTCATAACTCTCGGAATTTTTGTAGTATTTACAATCGGTGCAGCGATAAAAGAGGTGCATTATGCAAAAATTTAAATATAATGCTTCGAAGTACGCCGTGGTATCGGCATTGGCTTTGCTTATTATGATTTTTTTGTGGTTTTTTTACAATTGGAGCAGTGTAAACTTTAAGGGAGATTTATTAATCGTCTATCCAAACAAAAATAAGCTGATCGATTTTTTTACAGATAATTTTTATGGAATAATGGCTTGCTGTGTAGTATTCCCTTTGCCGTTTGCCTTTGGAATTAATTATCTGCTTTACGATGAAAAAGTATTTTATATTTGCAGAATGAAAAACCGAATGCAATATATAACGCAATGTGTTTTAAATATAATTGCTTTTTCATTTATTTGCGCCTTTTTTCACGAGGCAGTCAGCATAATATGTTCTTACCGGTTTTTTGGCGGCGAATTGATAAACGAACTTCACATAGTAAAATATTGCTCATTAAATTTTATTACAATATTTTTATATTTTGTCAGAGTCGGCGGGGTATTTCTTTTGATAAGAATGTTTACCAATAAAAAAATTGCGCCGTATATTTTATTTGCCGTTTACTTTTTAGAATTTTATTTGCCTTTGCCTGAATTTATTACTTGGCTGCCTGTTAATGACGCAAATATTATGAATAATCTGATTTTAGAAAATAATATGTCAGCTGTTATTTTCGCCATAATCAGAGAGATAAGTTTTGCGATAATAATTATAATTTTTTCGTATTTCAAATTTCAAAAAAAGGACATCTTGAACAATGAAAAGAAATAAAACAGTCGGTTTATTTTTAACGATTATAATTATATTCCAAGCACTTTACTTTTTAAATTATGAGAGCTTGCATTTATATGCCTTTGCTGTCGGTATCAACGAAGAAAGCAAAGACACTATGGACATAATTAAAATGGCTGTTTTTCTCGTTCCGGTGTTTTTTATGCACTTTTATTTCAGCGAAACTCTGTATAATTTGACTCACGGCTACGGAAAGCTTTACATTATAAGGCAATATTCAAAAACGAAGTTAATCATTAAGCAAATCGTCAAAATTTTTCTGTCGATATTGGTTATTACCGCATTTCAAATTATCACGTCATTTATATTCAGCGCAAGCTTGAAATCTGTTCAGGCAGGCGATATGATACGCTGTGTTTCGATATACATAATATGTATTTTTACTATGCAAATGCTCCAGATGACGCTTGAATACTTTTTAAAACCGGAACAAGCGGCATTTGCGTGCTGTGCGTATGCTTTAGTTTCATATTGCGTAGGATATTTTCTTGCAGACAATATTTTAATCCGTGTATTTTTCTTCCCTTGTCTGATGTTTGGCGCAGAGAACGGTGCATTAACAAATGAAGCTTATTATATAAAATCATTTGTTATTTTATTATTAATATGTTTATGTTTTATTGTCGGTAATATATATAAATTCAAAAAAACAGATATATTTTAGGAGGAAAAACAATGATTACTTTAAAAAATGTAAGCAAAACGTTGGGAAAACGTCTTGTGCTTGATAATATTAATTATATTTTTGAAAACGGTATGGTGTACGGCCTTTGCGGTCATAACGGCTCAGGTAAAACTATGCTTTTGAGAGCTATTGCAGGTCTTATCGTTCCCGACGAGGGAGAGATTATAATTGACGGCAAAAAGCTTCACCATGACATTTCATTTCCGCCGAATGCGGGTATCGTCATAGAAAATATGGAACTTTTGCCTAAATTTAATGCTTTTGACAATTTGCGCTTGCTCGCAGATATTAAAAAAATCGCTACCGACCAAGATATAAAGAACAGTCTGGAGCGTGTCGGTCTTAATTCGGATTTGAAGGTTAAAAAGTATTCTCTCGGAATGAAGCAGCGGCTGAATGTCGCTCAGGCGATATTTGAAAAGCAAGATATAATTTTGCTCGACGAACCGACGAATGCTCTTGACAGTGATGGCGTACAACTTATTTATAAAATCATTAGAGAGGAAAAAGAACGTGGCGCTACAGTTATTGTTGCCACACATCACAAAGAGGACTTGGATGAACTCTGCGACACAATTTTAACAGTATCGGAGGGGAGATTAATTGAATAGTAAATTATTAAAAAAGAAATCGGCACTCATTTTTTTAGCCGTTTTTGCCATAATGATTGTTGGCAGTGTTTTATTGAATGCCTTTTTGGTCAAACCCGCAATCGCAAAAAGCGGTAATAGTGTTGATTCATCAGCCACTGAGGATACCACTGAGGATGAACCCGAAATCGAGAGAAAAAAGACAGACGACGGTTTTATATATTACATTTTAACAGATGATAATAAAAACGTATATGTAACAATTGTCTCCTATGACGGCGATGAGAAAAATGTACTTATTCCAAGCAGTATTGAAAATTATCCTGTAAAAGAAATTGGCGGCAACTGTTTTTCATATGTCAATGCAGAGTCAATTACAGTACCCGACTCTGTTGTAGCAATAGGCGATTTTGCATTTTCCGCCTGCCCAAATCTTTCAAAAGTTGTTATTCCGAGCAGTGTTAAAAAAATCGGTGCTGCCATAAATTCCGGCTCAAATTTCACGATATACGGCGAGCCCGGTTCTTATGCCGAGGAGTATACGCTCCACCCCGAAAAGCACGTGTGTGAAGAAAATCCTATTCGTTTTGAGGCTATAAATTCTAAAGATTAAAAGATGCACAATAAGCACATATACGTTAGGATTATGATAACTTAAATAAATTATAATTTTATTATAGATACTACATCTATATATATTTAAAAAAGCTTTAAGCAAATAATATTATTGCCAATTATTTTTTTACAATTTATAATACCAAAATAAAAGTTCTCTCTTGTAACAAATACATCAAGAGGGAACTTTTTATATTACTACGCTTACGGTTATATCTTTCCATTGATATGGGCGAAGATATTGATTTGTTGCATATCTAAAGGCTTTTGCCTGTTCAAAACAACATAAAACTATTTATACAATTTAAAAAACAGCAAAAAACAGGGACACCTAAGTGCCCCTGCAATTGATTATATAAAGCTATATAAAAATCAGTCCATTTCTGCAATAGCAGCCTGAGCGGCAGCAAGTCTTGCGATAGGTACTCTGAATGGTGAGCAAGATACATAATCAAGACCAATCTTGTGGCAGAATTCTACTGAAGATGGGTCACCGCCGTGCTCACCGCAGATGCCGCAGTGGAGTGAAGGACGGGTAGCCTTACCATTCTTAACAGCCATTTCCATAAGCTGGCCGACA
>DAVZKM010000013.1:0-18714 GCA_052272245.1 Eubacterium sp. | reverse complement strand
TGCTTTTTAATATCAAGGTGTGAGAGACCGATATAATCAGGCAAACCGTTTCTGTAAGGAACTTGCGGAACGCCCTTAACAAGGGGTGAGAGATACTCAATCATCTTTTGAGTAACATCGTTGCCCTGTTCGTTTATCCAGCTTCTCGGTACTAATTTTTCATTATTTGCAACCACGCTAACCTGTTCGGTATAATAATCAACCGTATAAGGCAAATCACTTATTCTGCGCAGAGTAGAAAATACACCTGTCTTACCGTCAAGTGCCGCTTTAACGGCAACAACACCTAAATTGTATGCTTCAGTAATATCGGTCATAGAAGCAGTATGACCTGCACTTCTTTGAAGCACGCTTGGCTCCAATGCACGAACTTTACATCCTATTTTATCTTCTACAACGCTTTTAAGATAAGTTCCCGTTCCACTGAGCATAACGTGGCCGAATTTATCAACATTATCTCCCCTTGCGCTGATATAATTGCCGTTTTCATCCTTGATTCCCTCGCTTACAACAACAATAACCGAGTTAAATTCATCAAGCTTATTCTTAACATCTTCAACAAATTTATCAACAGAAAACGGTATTTCAGGCAAATAAATAAGATGCGGTGCAACGCTGTCACCGTCACGTGCAAGTGCGGATGCAGCGGTAAGCCAGCCGGCATTACGACCCATTGCCTCAATAATATGAACGCTTTTAATACTGTATATACTTGTATCGTAAGCAACATTTTTAACTGCAAGAGCAATATACTTAGCAGCCGAGCCGAATCCCGGTGAATGATCAATACCCACAAGGTCATTATCTATCGTTTTAGGTACACCGACAATTTTGATATCAATATTATGACTTGCCGTATACTTTGAAAGCTTATCAACAGTATCCATAGAATCGTTACCGCCGATGTAAAGAAAATACCCGATATTATATTTTTTTAAAACATTAATGATTTCAGCAAATATTTTTTCATTATCGCCAAGCTTATATCTGCAAGAGCCAAGGAACATTGCAGGTGTTAAGCGAAGTCTGTTTATATCATAAGGCTTACCGTAAAAACGTTCTTTAAGGTCAATAATATTATTCTCCAAAAGCCCTTGAATACCGTTAATCATACCGTAAACTGTGTCAACTTTGTCGCTTGAAAAAGCATATTCGATTGCTCCGGCAAGGCTTGAATTAATAACAGCCGTAGGTCCGCCGGATTGACCGATAATCATATTTTTGCTCATAAATTATTCTCCGATTTCATTATCATATATTTTAATGTTTCTATGAACATCTTTTACAGGTTTATTTACGCAGATAGGTTCAAGCTTAACTGCATTTTTTTTTGAAAATGTATTATTAAATATTTCAAGATTTCTGCACGGACCGCTTTCATACCAATCCTTGCAGTCGCAGGAAACGAAAATATCAGGCATTAAGATATTTTTAAATGTATTATTACAAATTTTAGACGGTCTGTCAGTAGTGCATAAAATGCCACGTGTGGGGATAGCATTGAATGTGCAACCGCTTATCGTAAGTTCAGGATTATATGTAATGTTTTCAAAAACAAACTGTTCGGGTTTTAGCGGAGGCAATGCTTCTTTAAATTTAACCTTAACGCATTTATTATCAATATCGTCTTCTGTACTTTCGACGGTATAAAGATCTTTAAGTTCCGACAAATCCGCCCTCCTGTAAATTTTCACTTCATTTTCAGAAAAAAACGCTTTATATCCGCCCTGCTGATGATGAACAAACTCTAACTCAGCAGTATTTGTATCGATAATTTTCTTAAGCCTTAAAAATGCGCCGTGAACATTGATTGCATCATCGTGAGGATGTTCAAAATATGAATCAATAATATTTACATATCCCTTACAGCCGCAAATATGAATCAAATCGGCAAAAGAAGAAACTGTAAAGCCTTTTGCGGGAGTAAATGTAATATTTTTAAAATTTAAATTTTCGCACATTTGCGAAAGCCAGCCAAAGCCGTGCATATAATTAACCGTTATATTTTCACAGTCAACATTTGAACATTCATCAAAAAACAAGCCTGAATTATCACGAAGTTTATTGGAAGACATAGTTACAACATCACCTACCTTAAACTTAGGCGATATTAAATATTTGCATTCAACCGTATCGTTTTCAATTTTTTTAATCTTAATTGCCGTTTTAGTTGGTGAAAGAGCAGTTCTGAAAACAGAGTTACCTCTGTGAACAACATTGCAGTAACATTGCCCGTTAGCCGTGTATGAATAATAATTTTTCTTTGTAAAAGGACTTTGTTCAAAAAATGTAAGTTTATTATCCTTAATATAAAAAAGGCTTTGCGACGGGATTTTATAAGTTATCTTATTAATCGTTTTTTTGATAACTTTCATTTCGTAATTCGTAGGTGAATTATATTTAACAGTAAAATTCTTAAGCTTAATATTACTGCAATTAAACATAGCAAAAGAGCACATATCGCCGTGAATTACAAATGTTGAACCACAGCCGTCAACAGTGATGCCTTCTTTATTTTCGATATCAATTGCAAAGTATTTATCAGGCGCTTTAAATGAGTCCGTATTAGTCATATGGCACACCTTATGAATACTGAAATCCTTATAAAAATGATACTCCCCTGTCGGAAACAAAAGTGTATCTCCGCTTTGCATATTTTTAATTGCCTCATTTACACCAATGCTTGAATTAGATGCAGTGCAATAATCAGTAACTTTAATGTTCATAATCATCACCTATGGTATTATACATATTTTTAATCTAATAATCAACAATTGATTTAAATTTAACGAATATTGTCTATAAATATTAAAGTATTAATATTTATAAAAATTATATTAATATAATTGACATTTTATAATAGATATTGTAATATAAAAAAGTTAATAAACTTTATAGTATATAAAAGTTCATTAACTATACATTTCATTTATATTTATACAAAGTTTATTTTTTCTAAGAGGTAACAAATTGACTAATTGGAAGGAAATTTATCAAAGCAAGCTAACTACTGCCGAAGAAGCGATTAAGCTTATAAACGACGGTGACAAAGTTGTAACCGGATTTGGTTGCGGTGAACCGTTTGCAATTGAAAGAGCGCTGGTTGACAATTATCAAAATTATCATGATGTTCAAATTGTAAATATGCTCACACTCGGAGATTCGCCTTGGTGCAGACCTGAAATGAAAGGTCATTTTACATTAAATTGTCTTTTTGCTTCACAAAGCAACCGCAAGGCTATTTCATTAGGTGTAAGTGAATTTACAACGTCTCACTTTTATGAGATTCCTGATTTAATTAAAAATTACATATGCCCAAGAGTTACCATAGTTATGGTATCCCCACCGGATGAACACGGCTATGTTTCATTTGGCACAACAGTTGATTATACAAGGGGAACGGCAGACTACTGTGATATTATAATTGCTCAAGTGAACAAATATATGCCCCGTACATTCGGAAACAGCTTTATGCATGTAAGAGATTTCACCTGCTTTGTAGAGCATGACGAGCCGCTTCCGGAAGTTAAAATGGTTGAGATATCCAATATTGAAATGGAAATCGGAAAATATTGTGCTTCCCTTATAAATGACGGTGATTGCTTACAGCTTGGTATAGGCGGTATTCCTAATGCGGTTTGCGCTCAACTTTGGGACAAAAAGGATTTAGGTCTGCACAGCGAGCTTGTAGGCGACGGTGTTGTTGATTTACTTGAAGCAGGAATAATTAACAACAAAAAGAAAAACAAAAATCCTTTCAGAACTATTTTGGGTGCTGCGTTTGGCTCGGAAAAGCTGAATAATTACATAAATAATAATCCATCCGTTGAACTTCACCCAATTAATTACGTAAACAATCCATCTGTCATTGCTCAAAATGACAATATGGTTTCAATAAATTCTTGCTTACAAATTGACCTTTTAGGTCAGGTAGTATCCGACACCGTAGGATTAAACCAATACTCCGCCGTCGGCGGTCAGGTAGACTTTGTCAGGGGTGCTACAATGAGCAAGGGCGGACGTTCTATAATTGCTATGCCTTCAACAGCAAAAAAAGGCTTGGTATCAAGAATTGTTCCTTTAATAACCGAGGGCAGTGCGGTAACTACTCCGAGAAACGATGTTAATTATGTTGTTACTGAATACGGTATTGCGCAGCTTAAGGGCAAAACATTAAAAGAGAGGGCTAAGGCTCTTATTAAAATAGCACATCCGAAATTCAGGCCTCATTTGATTTTGGAATTCAAGAAGCGTTTTAATGAAGAACCGTTTACCGGCGAAGAAATGGAAAAGCAGCGCAGTGAAATAAAAGACTATTTGGTTGATACCAAGGAGTCGATTAAAGAAAGCGTTTCGTCATTCATTTCAAAAATCAAAGAATAGTTTTAAGGAGAAGCAAATGGCAAAGGTAAAAGAAGAACATTTCGGTATTGCAAGAAAAATCGTGTCAAATATGACATCTGAAAGCTGGGAAACAATCCCCCATGCTACTATGACATACGATGCTGATGTTACAGAGCTTTTTAAAGAATGTAAAAAACTCAACGAGGGTGTTACCGACAAAACAAAAAAAATCACTATCAACACAATTATGCTTAAAATAATTTGTGAAGGTTTAAAGACAGCGCCAAAGATGAATACTCATCTTAAATTTAACAGAAAACTTGTAAGAGGAAAGCTTATTTATTTTGACCATATTGACATTTCAATGCCGATGATTTTACCGTCAGGCGAAATGATGACAGTTAATATGCACGATATGGGCAACAAAACTCTTACACAAATGACAGAAGCTATTAATAATACTGCTATGCGTGCAAAGGGTTCGGATATGAACGAGGTTATGTTCGAGGTTTCCCTTGATAATACATTGACAGGTCTTAAGAAAGGAAAGATTTTACAAACAATTCAGAGGCTTGTAGGTTCAAAAACAGGAAAGCACAAGGTAAAAACTCTTTCCGGTCAAGCTAAAAAGGACTACTATTCAATTCCTATAACAAAGCGTCTTACCAAGCACGACATTGAGCAAGGTACAACAACAATTTCAAACCTCGGCTCAATTTATCGTGAACAAAAAGGTATATGTGCTCTTCTTGAAATTATTCCTCCGCAAACAACAGCGTTTGCTATTAATGCAGCTCAAAAACGACCTACTGTTGTAACGGATGAAAATGGAAATGACAAAGTAGAAATAAGGCTCATATTGCCTATTACAATTGCCATTGATCACAGAGCATTAGACTACGGCGATGTTGTTCCGTTTATGAGAAAGCTTGATGAAATATTTGACAATCCGTCAATAATTCAAAGCTGGAAATAAGTACATAATATTTGGTCAATATTATAACATTGACTAAATTATAATATTGTGGTATTCTTTTATTGGAGATTGAGTTACATCTCAACTCTAAACGTAATTGGGCACTTGACTTTTTATAAGTCAAGTGCTTTTTATGATTTTAAAAAAACGGTGCAACCCTTTTGCGTTGCACCGTTTAAACGTTAATCTAAAACATATTTATATTGTATTGAAATTATTGAACGTTTCTGTATTTTTTTAAATATGTTAGATAGATTTAAGAAGAGCCGGAAGTCTTGTAAGAGCACCGCCGAGTCTCCAGAAAATCTTGTTAAAACCAACAAAACTTGATTCATCATCATTAAGCATCATAAGAAGGCCCTCAGCCATTGCCGGTGAAAATACGCCCATACTCATAGCAATAAAGTTACGAATAGGAATTTGAGTAGCCATGGCAGCAAGCATCTTACCGTCGCCGTTAGCGTCAGAACCCATACCGCTCATAATCTTAGTAATCATATTGCAAAGCTTACCGCCCCACTTTGTATGGCGTGCATCATTAAGGCAGCAGTAAAGGTCAATCTTCTTATTTGTATCTATTTCAGGATTTGGAAGTTCACCGTATACAGCGGCTAAATCATCACGAGTGATATTTGCAACATTATTATAATAATTAGGAGCAGTTGCTCTGTAATCAGGAACTTCAGCCTCAACTGTTGATTCAACATTTACTGTTGCAGTAAGCTTAGGATCACGGCTTGAAGCTGCAACGATAATGTCAAAATCACCCGATTCAACATACCAATCATTAATATTCACGTTAAAGAAAGCAAATGCTCTCTTAGAAAGTTCAATTGTTACTTCCTTTTCCTCGCCTGCCTTAAGGAAAACTTTCTTAAATGCACGAAGTTCCTTAACAGGACGATAAATTGTTGATTCCTTATCAGCAACATAAATTTCTGCAATTTCAGCACCGTCTACGTCACCTGTATTTTTAATCTTAAACGAAACAGAAAGAGTATCCGTATCCTTAATCTTATCAGATGAAAGTTTAATGTCGCTGTATTCAAATGTTGTGTATGAAAGACCGTATCCAAACGGGAATACTACATCAAGATTAGCCGAATCATAATATCTGTAGCCGATATATACCGACTCTCTGTGCTCTGAAGTAACCGGACCGCCGGGATAGTAGCCGTATGTCGGATTTGCTTCAAATGATGTTGGATATGTTTCAGATGTTTTACCGGATGGGTTTACAACACCGGTAAGAATATTAGCTACAGCTATACCGCCTGCCTGACCGCCAAGACCTGAGTTAAGGAGACCTTTAACCTCATTAAGCCAAGGCATAAGAACAACTGAACCTCCGGCAAGAACAACAACTGTATTAGGATTAGCCTGTGCTACAGCAGATACAAGAGCATTATGATTAGCAGGCATATTGATTGTTTCTCTATCGTAACCCTCACCCTCAAAATCTTCGGTAAGGCCGACAAATACTACTGCAACATCTGCCTCCTTAGCTGCCGAAACTGCCTCTTTAGTAAGTTCAGCGTCACTCTTTCTGTTTTTATCTTTCTTAGTAGGAGCAGATTTATAATAGCCCTGTGAATATGTAAGGTCAACACCAAGCTTTTCAAGTTCGTCATAGGCATTTGAAAGCATAGTCGGATTAATTACAGATGAGCCTGCGCCCTGGAAACGTGGAGCCTTAGCCATTTCACCGATAACTGCAATCTTCTGTCCTTTCTTAAGAGGAAGAATTTTATCGTCATTTTTAAGAAGTACCATTGAGCCTTCGGCAACCTTCTGAGCAATTGCGTGATGTGCCTTAGGGTCAAATGTATGCTCCTTTTCAAGAGCAGGCTTTGATTTCATAATAAGATTAACAACATTGTCAACTCTTTCGTCAAGAACGGCTTCATCAAGTTCGCCGCTCTTAACAGCAGCAATAATTCTATGCTGATTAAGTGTTCCGGAACTTGGCATTTCAAGGTCAGTACCGTTCTTAAGTCCCGGGATTCTGTCAACAGATGCGCCCCAGTCTGTAACAACTAAGCCTTCAAATCCCCACTCGTCACGGAGAATTTCTTGCTGAAGATGCTTATTTTCAGAAGCATAAACTCCGTTGATTCTGTTATAAGAATTCATCACAGTCCACGGTTGAGCCTCTTTAACAGCAATTTCAAATGCAGGAAGATAAATTTCACGCATAGTTCTTTCATCAATAACTTCATTGAGGACCATACGAAATGCTTCCTGAGAGTTACAAGCAAAGTGCTTAAGAGATGTGCCTACACCCTTTGACTGAACGCCGTTAATAACGCTTGCAGAGCACTTACCTGCAAGATACGGATCCTCACTGAAATATTCAAAATTACGACCGCAAACAGGTGAACGCTTAATGTTAGTACCGGGGCCTAAAATAGTAGAAACCTTTTCCTTTAAGCATTCCTGACCCATTGCCTCACCCTCTTGTTTTAAGAGGTCTTCATCCCAAGAGCAAGATGAAGTGGCAGCCGGTGGGAAACAAGTGGCAGGAACAGAGTTACCAAGCCCGATTCCGCCTTTCTTTTCTTCACCCTCAGCCGGAACATAGTCTTTACCCTTAGCTTTACGTAAACCGTGAGGTCCGTCGGTAATCATAATTTTAGGAAGACCAAGCTCAGGTGCTTCCTCAAGATGCCAATAGTCATAACCTGAAACAAAAGCAGCCTTCTGCTCAAGCGACATTTTTTTAACGATTTGTGGGTATCTCATACACAAAAACGCTCCCTTCGAATTAATAGCACATCTATTATACTATAAAAATTTCTTCTTATCAATATAATTTTTGTGCATTTTTACAATTTATTTTATAATTTGTTTAGAAAGTACATCATTCATCTATATAACAGCAATTTTTTTAACCGAATATCAAAAATCATATTAAATATCATAATTACCCACTAAACTGCTCTTTTAGTTAGTCTTGAGAAAAACAAAAGCCTTGAGTAAAACAAAAGTTAAACTCAAGACTTTTTGTGTAATAACGTGTAATAGAAGCATTACACGGAGGTTGGGCTACATAATATTTTCTTTAACAATGATATTTTCGCCGTCAAACCAAGCAACGATGCCGTTAGAATTCATTGTTGCATAAAGCTTTGAATGAGAAATGTTTTTAAGTTTATATTTAACGTCGGGATAAACGCATTTCATTTCATTGCAAAAAATCGCAATTTTAGGCATTAATTTTTTCACCCAATAAAATGAGGTTGAATATAAATATCCGTGATGACCGACCTTAAGCAAATCAACGTTTCCGATTTTATCGGCAATACGTTTTTCATCACCTGCTTTATAGTTAATATCACCTGCGAGAAAGATTCTTGATTTACCGATTGTTACGAGAGTTCCGACGCTGTTTACATTTTCGCCGAATTTAATTTTTCGTTTTCTGTACTTGCCGTTGAAAAACTCAATATTAAAATCGCCGAGCGTTGTTTTCATTTCGTCAAATTCCTCAATAAGCTCAACATTATTTTGTTTAATTGCACGAAGCATTTGATTATATACTTCTGTATTATCCCATCTGACACGTTCAAATCGGCAAATATTTTGTTCATTGTAAGGCTTTAAATAAGCTGTTTTAACAAAAATATTCGGGTGATTGATGACGGTATCAAATCCGCCAATATGGTCTGAATGGCAATGAGTGCCTAAAACAAACTCAATATTAACATTGCCGTTCTCATCACTAAAATTATCAAATAAATATTTAACAACTATATCCTCATAGCCTTTTAAATTAAGATGAGGTTTATCCTTAGGAAAATCAGTATCCTCAGCAGAATCTATCATTGCAATTTTACCATTGCTTTCAAGAATAATGCAATCGCTGTGTCCCGTATTTAAAAAATGTATTTTGCCTTCCATTGTTTTCCTCTTATTTAATGAAATTATCATATATATACTTAACAGTTGAATCATTATTTGAGCAAGAAATTTTTTGAGTTACGGTTTTAATTTCGTCACTTGCATTTCCTGCAGCTATTGACAAGCCTGCAAATTCAAACATAGTCAAATCATTTTTACTGTCACCTGCTGCAATTACTTCATTGCTTTTGACACCGATTAACTCGCTGAGTTTCGAAAGTGCCGAGCCTTTTGATACGTTTTCAGCAGTAATTTCTATATTATTAGTCATTGAAGTAGTAAAAATAATATCATCAAAACGTTTTAATTTTTCAAAGCAATTTATTCTTTCATCTGAATTCTTGAAAAACACGTTTAATAATTCTGTTTTATCAAATAAATCAACCGCACTTGATAAATCATCAATTCCGATTCTCGTTTTATCAATTACATCAATATAATTTTCATCAATTTTATAGTAATGATATGAATTTATATTAAGCTTTGATTTATCGGTCTTTGGCTCTTTATTTTCATAAAATTCAATCATTGTGTCATATGATGATAAAAGATTATAAAGCCTGATTAAAGTTTGCAAATCTATATAATGCTCATATACGTTCTTATTTTTCCTTTTATCAAATATAACGGAACCGTCGGAGTAGATTATATATCTTATACTCTGAAAATCACGTAAAGACTGCGGTATTTCATAAAAAGTCCTGCCTGTGCAAAGTGCAAATTCAATACCTTCGTTTGTCATTTGTTCAATTGCGTCAAAATTTTCTTTAGACACATTCGAATTATCATCAAGAAGCGTGCCGTCAAGGTCACACGCAAAAAGCTTATAGCTCATATTATTTTCCCAACCAAAAATATATTATAAATTAATTATATTAAATATTGCTACTCAAAATCAAGCCTTTTTCTTTCTGTGAATTACAAAACGATTTAAAGGATACGTCCAAAGAGTAGGAACCGTCATAACAACAAGCTTTGTTAAAAGAACAATAAATACGCTGTCGTGACCGCTGTTTTTAATGAGAGTGCCGAGGAATGAGCCAAACCAAGTGTTAAATGCAATTGTGCAAACAACCATTATTGTATAAAGAATTGTTGAAAGAACGGGATTAGCGTCTGCCTTAAAGGTAAGCTTTCTATTCATAACATAAGCGGCGGCATAGCCGATCACCGCAGAAATGAAATAGGAATACATATAGCCCTTATACTCAATGCCTAAGAACGAAAGAACTTGACTATCGGTTACCTGAACATCGTTAAGCGATTTAAATATCACATATTGCAAAAGCCAAAAGACCGCAAGCTCCAAAACCGAGGTTGAAGCGCCTGTAAATGTAAATTTTATAAATTTCCAAATTTCTGCGTGTTTATTAACGAATTTTGTTATATTTTCTTTAAATGTGTTTTTGTTTTCTGCTGTCATTGCTTCGTCTGTGTATACAATTTGCGAGTCATTAATTTGTTTCATAATACTAATCAAAATAAAGCGAAAACCGCAAGCAAAGGCAAAAAGCCGCTTACGGTATATCAATTTTCAGAGGTTGAATATTGAATTGAAGGAATATCATCATTTTTTGCACCCGCAAAGCAAGCATAACCTGAAACAGTCATAACGGATACTACAAGTGAAATTGCAATAACTGATGATAAAACCGTTTTAATCTTTTCGCTCATATTTATCTCTCCTTTCTCAAATCGTTGACTAAAGTATAAAACACATCAATTAAAATATAATCAAGGTAGAGTAAAAAATGAGTAAAAATCAGGTAAATATCACTTGTCATCAATTTAACATAAAATTAAAATTATTTAACATAAGTATAACAAAAGAGCACCACAAAGGTGATGCTCTCATATAAATATATTTACTTTTTAACAAGCTCGACTTGAGCCTTATAGCTGCCGTAAACCCAACAGCCCGTGGAATTTTCAATATTGGCGGTAATATCGTAATAATCCCTGCCCTCTGACAAATCCTCACTTTTATAAGATGCCAAATCAACAACCATACCAACACCGATTTTATCGTTATTAAGGCTTGCTTGTGGACCGACAAGGGTAAGCTGGGTTGCATTAACAGAAATCACGTTTGCCACGTAGCCGTCGGGAACATTTGCAACGGTAACTGAATTTTTATCAAACGAAACGGCTTTGGTTTTAAAGCTGTTTGGAACAGTAACCGTAACGGTAATTTCCTTAGTATCGTCAAGAATCATAATTGCGTCAAGATGAGTTACGTCAAACTTAATAGTATTCTTGCCTACATTAAGTTGAGAGAAATCAATATTACCGATATTTGCCTCTTTAATTTCCGAATCAGCCAAAGCGGCGGCTGAAACCTTATCTACACTATACGACACATTAAATTTACTTGTATCAACATTGTCGGGTTTTCCTGTAAAAGAACTTGTAACATTAAGAGTCATTTCTTTTAAAACAGGAATGGTAAGCGTAAGATTTTCAGCCTCGGTATCAACAGAAATATAATCGACTGTATTTCCGCTTGAATCAATAGGAATAGGCGTAATATCAACAGACTGCGTCGATTTAAGTTTATTTGCGATATCGACATTTGCCACAAGACTTTTCACCTTTGAAACGTATGATTTAGGACCGCTGATTTTTGCAACTTTTTCACTTAAAAGGGCTTCCCCCATCACATAGCCGTCTGCAATAAAATCTTTATTTTCATAATTCAAATTTATATCAAGTGTTTTTTGATCCTCGACGTCAAAATATGCCTTATATGTTGTAGGATAATAAGATGAAATTGTAAAATCCGCATTTTCAGACACCGAAGTTACATTAATAGGAACATCATAATTGCCCTTTGAAGTGACTGAATTAGTTTGCAGCTGAACCTTAAGGTCATCGGCTGTAATATCCCTTGCAAGATACTTTTTACACTTAACAGTAACATCAACATCGATTTTACTGTCGCCGTAACACTTAATTCCAAGTTGGTCCGCAGCAGAATCGCTGAAATCAACATTAACAGCAACGGTAATGGTCTTAGTAGTTTCAGGTGACAGGCTCATCGAAGTTGAAACCCAAACAATAACTGCCGCAACAATGGAAAAAACAATAAGATATTTATCATTATAAATAAGCTTTTTTAATGAAAACTTCTTTTTTTTATTTTTATCATCCATTATTTTTTAATCCTCCTTACAAGCTTGGTAATGATTTTATCATCATCGGAGGAACCTGACGGAACAAACTCTGTTGTTAAAATATCTCTTAAATCACCGTAAGAAACATCACGCTGAAGAATACCGCCCTTTGCAACCGAAATAGCACCTGTTTCCTCGCTGACGATAACAGCCAAAGCATCGCTTTCCTCAGTAAGACCTATTCCGGCTCTATGCCTTGTGCCGAGTGCAGACGAAACAGTCTTTTTTGTAAGCGGCAAAATGCAGCCTGCTGCATAAATCTTACCGTCACGAATTACCATAGCACCGTCATGAAGCGGTGATTTTGGATAAAAAATGTTTTCAACAAGTTCTCTTGAGGCCTTTGCATTAAGAACCGTACCCGATTTAATAACATTGCCCAAAAGAGTATCGTTTTCAAAACAAATAAGTGCGCCTACTCTTTGGTCACTCATATTAGCACATGCTTTGCATACACATTCAATACAATTTGATATTTCTGCAATGTCGACAGCAACACCCGGATGAATAAGAGACTTGAGACTCTTAGCTGTTGTACCCTTGCCGATTTGTTCAAGAATATTACGTACCTCGGGACCGAAAAGAATTACAAGAATAATCAAAATATTGGAGAAAATCGCCTTAAAAATAAAGCTTGAAGCTTCCATATCAAGAAGAGTTACTATTCCGTAAACTATAGCAATAAAAATAAATCCTTTTGCAAGTTGCATGGCTCTTGTTTCTCTTATAATACGAACACAAATATATATAATCACGGCAACCAAAATAATATCTAATGCATCCGATATTCCGAATGTTGAAAATACACTCAAAATTTTATTAAATGTATCTGTTATTTTAACTATCATAAACTGACTTCCTCGTTTATTAATTACTGTTTTTTATATTTTATCACACGCAGTTTAATAAATAAAGTAATTATTTTAGTTTTTTTGAGTTTTTCAAAATTTTTTTAAGATATTAATAAATTTTTCGCAATCGCTGTATTTAGTAAATACACTTGGGCTTATACGTACAGTTCCTCTGCCGTCAGTACCAAATGCTGTATGGGCAAGCTTTGAACAATGAAAGCCTGCACGGCATGCAATATTCTTATCAGCCAAAAAAGAGGCTGTTTTTTCCGACGGATAATCTTTATAGTTAAACGACAGTATCGGTGCAAGAAAAGCATCATTAAAGCTTGGAGTATATAACGTAACATTATTATTTTTCGCAAGTTCGCCGTAAATATATTTCATTATATTTTTTTCATGTTTATATATACTTGAAACACTTTTACCTACCACAAAATCAATACCCGCACAAAGCCCTATAATACCGACATTATTAAGCGTTCCCGATTCTAACCTTTCAGGCATATTATCCGGTTGAGCAAGTTTCATTGAATTTGTGCCTGTTCCGCCCTCAATAATTGTATCAAGCTTAGCATTATCTCTAAGAGCAATAAATCCTATACCCATTGGAGCATAAAGTCCCTTGTGGCCCGGAGCGCAAAGGATATCAATATTATCACTTTTGCAATCAATATCCAAAATTCCTGCTGATTGTGCCGCATCAACAATAAATATTATTCCGTTTTCATGTGCAAGCTTGCCTATCTCTTTAACCGGAAAAACACAGCCGAATACATTTGAAGCGTGCATACAAACAATTGCCTTTGTATTAGGTTTAATAAGTTTTTTAAAATTATTTATTGTTTGTTCTTTATCAAAAGAAAAATCAGCTATATCGTAATCAATAATTCCGTTTTTAAAAAGCGCATAAACGGGACGTGCAACGGCATTATGCTCAAGATTAGATATAATTATATGGTCGCCGGGCTTTAAAACTCCTTTTATTGCAAAATTAATTGCCGTGGTGCAATTTGGTGTAAAGGCAATATTTTCCGGCGGAAAGCCAAACATTTCAGAAAGCTTTTCACGACAGGAAAAAATCATATCAGAAGTTTTTACACTTTCTTTATATCCGCCTCTGCCGCTGTTAAAGCTATAATAATTCATTGCCCTTATTACTGCATTTTTAACTACTTGCGGCTTAGGATTGGTAGTGGCGCTGTTATCAAGATAAATCATTTTCGTTCCACTCCTCTAATCTGTATACCTTCTTTAATTAAAATCGAAATCGGCTCTTCTGTATAAGTGTTAACAACAACCATATACCCGCAACCGTCTTGAGGCGACGGATTTTCAAGTTTTTTGATTATTGATTTATATCCTTTTTGCCTAAGTGAGCGCTGAGAACGCTGAGCATTCGTAATCGAGCCTACCTTTATATATAAAGTCATAAAAAATCCTCTTTCACATAATAAATTATTTTACATTTTATACTATGCGAAAGAGAATTATTTGGTATTTAGACTGACACTTAAGCGGACAAGCGCTTCAATTCATTTTTAATTTTTTGAAGTATTCTTTTTTCAAGACGGCTGATATACGATTGAGAAATGCCCATTTTATCGGCAAGCTGCTTTTGAGTTAAGCTTTCGTTTCCGTCTAATCCGAAGCGAAGCGTCATAAGATTTCGTTCCTTTTCAGGCAGGGCGGCAACCGTTTTACGAAGAAGCCTTTTTTCATCATCATACTCAATTTCTTCAAACACATCGTTAGGGTCTGTTCCCAAAACGTCACGCAATGTAAGCTCGTTGCCGTCCCAGTCGACAGACAAAGGTTCATCAAAAGACATTTCGCTTTTCATATTATTAACCTTTCTCAAATGCATAAGTATTTCATTTTCTATGCAACGTGAGGCATAAGTGGCAAGCTTGATATTCTTTTCGGGATTAAAGGTTTTGACAGCTTTCATTAGACCGATTGTGCCGATAGACACTAAATCTTCGGTCGATGTGGTTTTGTTTTCAAATTTTTTTGCAATATAAACCACCAAACGTAAATTATGTATTATCAGAAGTTCTCTGTTATCCTCAATTCCGTTTTGAAGTTCGTCCATTATTTTCTGCTCTTCCTCTTTTGAAAGCGGAGGCGGCAGAGTTTCCGGCCCATTAATATAGAAACATTTTTGCTTTTTAAACAGCTTTAGAAATAATTTTTTAATTAAATTCAACATATAATCACCTTAAATATTAATCAATTCATTAGATAAAACAGCCGAGAATTTTTTTGAATTGACGTCCGACAACGCAACGTAAACCTTCGTTATTTCAATTTTATTTTTACCGCTTGAAATTATAATTTTATCCGGTTTAAACGCTTTTAACATTCCCTGTCCCGACACCGTTTGACACGGAATCAGACGCTCGCATTTTTCAGGCATTTTTGATTTATCAACTATTATAACCGGATAATCGGAAAACGGTTCTCTAAGCTTATTTCCGCTGTCGGCAAAAGCATAAAGCTTGTATTCATTATTATCAACAAATATACTTAAAGAATATATTTCCCCTTTTGCAAGCGTTCGATTTGTTATTTTTATAATAGCATATGTAACCAAATAGGCGCAAAAAGCACTTACAAGAAGTTGGGTGGCTGAAATATCAAAATAAACGTTTGAATTTTTGACCGTCATACCCTTTGGCGAAAAGAACATACAAATTGCAGATATCACGCCAAGAAAAAGAACGTTTGAAAAATAAAATATGATAAAATTTTTAAAATAAGTCCATACCCTTATAAAGCCAAAAGCGACAAAAACAATGAGCAGAGAAGCAAAAAATTTACCGATTGCGGATAAAAGAAAATTCAGTTTATCAAAAACAATAACAAGAGAATACATACCGCCTAAAAAGGAAGCAAAAACAGCACGATATTGCTTAATCTCCGATTTTGCAAAAAAAGATGTGGAAATGAGGAGCAAATAAGTAATAAAAAAATTGACTACAAATAAAACGTCAACATATATAACCAAAAAATACCCCCTCTCTATGATTAATTATAACCAATGAGAAGGGGTAAATTTGTCAAAATCACTCTTCTATTTCAATTGTTTCAATAACAACATCATAAACAGGCTTGTCACCCATACCTGTACGAGTTGAAGCAATATCCTCTAAAACGTCAGTTCCGTCTGTTATCTCACCGAATACCGTGTGGTGAAAATCAAGCCACGGTGTACCGCCAACCTCTTTATATTTATCAATTACTTCCTGCGGATATCCGTTATCCTTAAGTTCTTCCATTTGCTCAATAAGCGTGCTTGGAACTTCCTTAGCCTGAACAATGAAAAACTGAGAGCCGTTTGTGTTAGGACCGCTGTTTGCCATAGAAAGAGCACCGTAATAATTTCTTGCATCAAGATTAAATTCATCTTGAAAAGGAGTGCCCCAAATTGACTCGCCGCCGCAGCCCGTGCCTGTCGGGTCGCCGCCCTGAATCATAAAATCCTTAATAACACGGTGGAAAATAAGACCGTCATAATATCCGTTTTTTGCGTGTGTAACAAAATTTTCAACAGTCTTAGGTGCAAGGTCGTCATAAAGATTAAATTTCATATTACCTTTATTTGTTTTAATAGTTGCCTTAGTCATTTAATTTAACCCTTTCATTTATCTTTTTTAGTGTTTCAAAATCTACCTTTTCAACCTCACGGTCATATGTTATAAGACCGTTAAGTTCATCCTCAACATCCGTAACCTGAGTATAAACAGTAGCGCTCAAGCCGTCTTTAATTTGAGGAATGATAGTTTTTGTAAACAGTCTTTCATAAGCCTCAGTCAAGGACTCTTGGCTGAAAAAGACTTTATAACCAAACATTTTATTGTTAAAGGTGTGACCCTTAAGTTTAAGGCCGAGCCCTCCGAATTCCGAAAGAACATAAGCACGATTGCCCTTTTTAACCTTAATAGGTGTAAAATAGATATGCTTTGAAATAACGTCGCTCTTGCCCATATCGTGCCAGCCCGAAGCTGAGTCAACAATACGAGTTTTATCAAGAGATTTAAGCTTGTCATAAGCCTTTTTGCTGTCAAACTGACCCCAGCCCTCATTAAACGCAACCCATAATGCTATACAAGGACAGTTATAAAGAGTATCAACAATTTCTTCAAGTTCCTGATAATATAAATCTCTGCCTTCTTTATCTGTTCTATGGAAAACAGAATAATTATTATCGTTAAGTGTGACATTAACAAATGGAATAACGGATATTTCAAGACCGTATTTGCCACCGCCGTTTATCATATCCTGCCAAACGATAATGCCGTTAACATCGCAATAATGATACCATAAAAGCGGTTCAACCTTAATGTGCTTTCGAAGCATATTAAATCCTGCCGATTTAACGTATTCAATATCAAATTTCATTGCCTCATTCGACGGCGGAGTTAAAAGACCGTCGGGATAATAGCCTTGATCAAGAAGCCCATTATGGAAATACGGCTTATTATTCAAAAACAGCCTTTTGATGCCGTCTTTATCAGTACCGACTGAAAATTTACGCATACCGAAATATGATTTTATCGTTTCTCCGCAAGCTGAAAATTCCACATTATATAAAAACGGAGATTCGGGTGACCACGATTTAAAATCAGGGATTGATACGCAGGTATCCTTTGTTTTGGATATTAATCTATCGCCGTCAAAAACTGACACCTCAACATCATTTGTTCCGAAATATTCAAACGATACTTTTGAATTATCATAGTCAGGTGTAATCTTTACCTTTTCAAGAAATTTTTTAGGAGTTGATTCAATCCAAACGCTTTGCCAAATACCGCTTTGACAGGTGTACCAAATACCGCCTCGTTTAATTTTCTGCTTACCTCGTGAAAATTCGTTAGTATCCGAAAAATCAAGGCAAACTACTCTTATTTCGTTTTCACCGTCTTTAATATAATCGGTTATTTCAAATTTAAACGGTGTATATCCGCCTTTATGAGAACCGACCTCTGCACCATTAATAAAAACTGTTGCGATTTGGTCAACTGCGCCAAAATTGATAAACACTCTGCCCTTATTAAAGCCATTTGGAATTTCAAATTTTCTTTTATAAATCAAAAATTCACCCGGCTCAAGTGTTCTGTGAACACCCGAAAGATAAGACTCAGGCGAAAAAGGCACGCAAATATCGTACCTAAACATTTCGTCGTCACAATCAGGCATATCATAAAAAGCACATTTCCACATTCCGTTAAGACTTATATAGCTGTCACGAACGAACTGCGGTCTTGGATATTCACTTAGAGGATTATTTTTATCAAGCTCTTTGCCCCATTTAGTAAGCAACATATTTATCCCTCGCTTATAATTTTACCGTTTTTGATTTGAATGGTTTTATTACAAATATCAAGCGCAGCTTTCTTATGAGAAACAATAATGCAAGTAACATTATCAAGCGCTTTAAGATTAGTTAAAAATTCCTTTTCCGTCT
>DAVZKM010000012.1:0-19494 GCA_052272245.1 Eubacterium sp. | reverse complement strand
CGTCGCGCGAGATCGAACAGGCCCTGCACGGACTCGAAAAGACCTTAAGAATAAGGGCTATGCTATTGCGACTGCTGATGACAAGGATAAGAAAAGCTATCCGGGTCTTGATTGGCTCTATAGCACTAAGAGAAAAGCAGGCGATTCATATCAATACAGCACGACCGTAGTTTATGTTCTTTCTCCTGCTTCAATTCAAAACAGAAAGACTGTTAATGTCCGTCATATCCTTATTGCACCTGAAACAAATAATGATAAAACAGCAGCTAAGGACGCAACAGATAAGCAATGGACTGCAGCATATAAGAAAGCTACAAAGATTCTTGATGAGTTCAACGCCGGCGATAAGAAAGAAAAGAGTTTTGCAGAACTTGCAAAAAATAATACTTCAGATACAGGTTCGAAAGATAACGGCGGTCTTTATGAAGATGTTGTACCGGGTCAAATGGTAAATTCATTCTCAGCTTGGATTTTTGATTCTTCAAGAAAAGCAGGCGATACTGCTATTATTAAGTCGGATTATGGCTATCATATTATGTATTTTGTCGGTAACGGCGATCTTACAACTTGGCAGTACACTGCTAAAAAAGCACTTACTTCTGATGACAGCACAAGCGTGACAGAAAAACTTGAAAAGGATTATTCGATTAAAGTCAATTGGCTTGGCTCTCGTTACTTTGAGAAGGACGTCGATATTGATAATTAACGCAAAATCAAAGAGGTTGGATTATCAACCTCTTTATTGCTTTTTATTTTAGGGGATTTATATGGTTAAAAATTCTGATGTGCAAAAACTTAAGGACGAAATATCACGTCTTATGGCGGCACTTGAAGATGTCAATTTTGAATGTCAAAGGCTTGAAATAATTAATTCGAATCTTGATTTTCAATTGAAATCTGTCAATAGGGAATTGAAACAGAATATAGCAATGCTTGAAGCTTTGGAGGAAGAAAACAAAATATTAAAAGAACAATTAAAAAAATAAGTAATTATTCTACTTTATTTTTTATATCATCTAATACCTTTTTTTCTATTCTCGAAACATAACTTCTGCTTATTTTCAGCCTCTTCGCAATCTCTCTTTGCGTTAGAGGCTTTTTGTTATTTAATCCATATCTTAATACGATAATTTCCTTTTCTCTGCTGTTTGGCATTTTTTCTATTATTCGTGATACCTTTTCCCATTGTATCTTTTTTTCTAAATCTTCGGCTAAATCAGCGGGCGAACTTATTGTATCTTCAACAGTAAGCGGATTACCGTCTTTGTCAACATCAAGTGCATCGCCTAAATATATGTCGTTTGATTGCTTTTTTCCTGTTCTGAAATGCATTAATATTTCGTTTTCAATACAACGTGACGCATATGTTGCAAGACGAACGCATTTTTCGCTGTCGAAAGAATCAATAGCTTTTATGAGACCGATTGTTCCTATGCTTATTAAGTCATCGTTATCATTTGTTTTTGAATAATATTTTTTAACAATATGACTTACCAGCCTAAGATTTCTTTCTATTAGAATAGCTCTTGCGCTTTTATCGCCGTTTTTCATTTGTTCAAGCATTACTTTTTCTTCTTTCGGCGAAAGGGGCTTCGGAAAACTTGACGTGTTTTGAATGTGCAGTATAAAATAAATCAAATTTGCACTTATCGCAGAAATTATTGCTGAAAGCATTTTCATCACCGATTAAATATATGATGTGAACTTTTGTCCAATTAACCTTTTGTCAGCAATTATTTATAATAATTCGCATTTTATATTGACTTGTCATATTATTAATGGTAAAGTTATTTAAGATAAAGGTATATATACATATATAGAGGAAATATAATGAAAACGGATTTGATAAACGGAAAACCTTTAAAGAGTATTATTTTATTTGCGCTTCCTATTATGGCAAGCTCAATGCTTCAATATAATTATAATTTGGTGGATAATATTATTGTCGGCAGATTTGTAGGAACTAACGCACTTGCCGCTGTCGGAAATGTAGGCTCAATTAACGGCTTTATAATAGGAACATCGTTAGGGCTTACCTCAGGTTTTACGATTTCTGTTGCTCAAGCATTTGGAGCAAGACGATTTGATAAAATGAATAAATATGCCGGTAACAGTATTGCTCTTTCATTTCTTATCGGTATGATAATAATGATAGTAGCTCATTTCCTTTCTCGTCCGCTTTTAAGATTGATTGACACACCTGACGAGATCATTGATATGTCAGCGCAATATATTGACGTGCTCTATTATGCCGTACCTATTCAAATGTTGCTTAATAATTTCAACTCTCTTTCTCGTGCAGTCGGCGACAGTAAACGACCTCTTTACTTTTTAATTGTAAGCGTAATAGTCAATCTGATGCTTGATTTACTATTTGTCGGTTACTTCAAATGGGGCGTTATAGGTGCTGCCTGGGCAACCGCAATGAGCGAACTTGTTGCAATGATTTTGTCTGCAATAAGCGTGTTTAAGCATACCGAAGAATATACTATTAATAAAACTTCTCTTAAACTTGACTTAAAAACTTCATGGTCACAAATTAAAATAGGAATTCCTATTTCGCTCCAATTCAGTATTACCTCAATAGGTTCAATGGTTCTTCAAACCGCTGTAAACGGATTTGGAGCTAATGTTATAGCCGGTTTTACTGCTGCCGGCAGGGTAGAACAGCTTACCAATATCCCTATGTCAGGCTTGGGCGTAGGCAATATGACCTTTGTTTCCCAAAATTACGGTGCAGGAAAATATGAAAGAATTCTTAAAAGCGTTAAGAAGATATTTATTCTTGATGTAATTGTATCCCTTTTCTGCAGTGCAATTTTGGTAGGAATAGGTCCTTTTATTGTTAAACTTTTTATGAAAGAATATAACGCTGAAATAATGAATGCCGCTAATCATTATCTTTGGGCTATTGCAGAATGTTACAGTCTTGTTGCAATATTATTCGTATTTAGAAATACTCTTCAAGGTCTCGGCTTTACTTATGCAAATATGATTGCCGGAGCAGGAGAATTTTTGGGAAGACTTTCCGTTGCGCTTATATTTGCAAAAGTCATTGGTTTTAACGCAATTTGTTATGCAGGTCCTGTTGCGTGGCTTCTTGCTGACATCCCGCTTATTATTATTTATCTTAATAAGAAAAAGAAATTTAAACAGATGATTCAAAAGCAAATTTAACTGTTAGGGGGTGATATAATTATGTATTATATTGTTTTATCAGTAGGCGTTGTGATTTCACTCATATTTTGCTTTAACAGAAGCAAAGGTTACAGTGTAAATAATTTGATTTTTAAATCTGTATCAAGTCTCTGTTATCTTTTAACCGCAGTGTTTGCTCTTATTACAAATTATCAGGCATACACATACGGTTCACTTGTTATAATGGGCGGAGCGCTTGGTCTTGTTGGCGATATTTTGCTTGACTTAAAAGGAATATATAAAAGTGAAGAAAAAATCTATTTGAAGGGTGGATTTATTTTCTTTTTAATTGGTCATATTTTCTATTTCTGCGCTGTAATTTATTCAATTAAGATGAAATGGTACTTGATTCTTATTGCCGCTGTTGTTTCTGTAATAATCGGTGTATTGACCGTAGCTTCAGCAAATCTTATGAAGGTTCACTACGGCGCATACAGGCGTATTGTTGCAGTTTATGTAGCGTTTCTTGCAATGACTTCGCTTATTTCAATTATTGCCGTATTTGTTACTCATTTTCAAAAGGCTTACGTTATTATGGCAATTGGTTCTGTATTATTTTTACTTTCGGATGCTGTTTTGTCTAACACCTTCTTTGGCAGAGGAAAGGACAAACCGATTCATTTGTTCGTAAATCATTTTCTTTATTATGCAGGTCAATATCTTATTGCTGCATCGGTTATGTTTGCATAAAAAATAAGGACTTGGATTTTTCCCAAGTCCTTTTGCAATTTATTGTGCATTATTTTGATCTCTTCTTATCTCCTGCAAAATCTCAATGCATTTTTCAAGCCTCTCGTCATTTGTTTGAATACCGTTTTTAGAAATATTATTGCAAATCATATCGTCAATAATATCCTCGGTACGTGAAAGCGAAGCAATAAGCTCGGTTTTGTCTTCGTTTCTTTCTGCTCTGTTTTCAACTGTTTGCGTTCTTGAAAACAGCTTTCCGTTTTGGTTTATTTTAATATTTTCAACAATTGTACCGTTTTTTTCAATCATAATTGAATCTATGTTTTCTGATGAACGGTGGGCAACTCTCTTTAGCTTGTTAAAAATATATGTAGCGTCGAATAAGCTTGAAAAGGTTAGCTTTTCAACACCTGTAGCCCTGTTGATAAATAGGACGATTTTTTGATTTGTATTGTTAATTATTACTTCGTTTACTTTTTGGAGGAATGGCGCCGTTGCCGTGGATAACTCATCAAAAGTGAATGTGTAAAGTAAGTTCATATCGTTATCAAATACGAGCGCATTTTCCCTTAATGCTAAATTGTATTTTGAGTTTTCAAATTCAAAAGCAATTAAATCTCCATGTGATGCGTTTATATCATTTAATGAATATGAATTGTCAATATTTCTGCTGCTGTTTAACAGTTTTCTTAGTTTTAATGGCATATAATTGTCCCCTTAATTTAATGTTTTTATATTATATACCTCTGTTCAAATAAATGCAATAAATTTGTCATATTTTGTTGATTATAAGACTCAACAATTCTAATTATATTGTTTTATTATTTTTTTTGTGATATAATCATTTTGGTGATTATTTATGCAGATGTGGTTTTTTATGCTGTTTATAGCGATAATTTTACCGTTTATTATGTTTATGAGCAGCTTTTATTTTATTGCAGGCGGTCCTAAAAATATTAATAATATTTTCGGCTACAGAACCGGCCGGTCGATGATTAATAAGGATACTTGGATTTTTGCTCACGAATATTGCGGTAAGCTGTGGCTTAAAGTCAGTATTGCTTTCATTGTGGCATCAATTATTATTATGCTTTGCCTTATCAAAACCGACCAAAGGGTATTTGTTGCTGTTGGATTTGTTATCTTTATCGCCGAATTTGTAACTTTATTTTTTACAATTAATAAAACAGAAAAGGCATTGGCAGACAGTTTTGATATTCAAGGTAACAGAAAAAAATAATATTCATTTTGCGTTTGATGTATAAACTGTTTAAAATTTATACATAATATCCTATTGACAAGGTAGGAAATTAGTGCTATTATTTCCTATTGAAAAGATAGGAATATTATCATATATATTCTTTCTTTATTAATATTAATTTCCTGTCATCCATAGCAGGCTTTAAACTTGTGGTTAGAAAGGCGATATTATGACAGTTTATGCAGATAATGCAGCAACAACTCAATTGAGTGAAAATGCGTTAAAAGCAATGATGCCGCTTCTTACCGACATTTACGGTAACCCGTCATCACTCCATTCTGTTGGTCAAATTGCTAAGGAGCATTTGGAAGCTGCAAGGGAAACTGTTGCCGAATGTATCGGAGCAGACCCTAAAGAAATATATTTCACATCAGGCGGCAGTGAGGCTGATAATCAGGCTATTCGTTCTGCAGCTTATATTGGTGCAAGAAAAGGCAAGAAGCATATTATTTCAAGTAAGTTTGAGCATCATGCTGTTCTTCATACACTTGATGCGCTCAAAAAAGAAGGATTTGAAGTTACTCTTCTTGATGTTTATTCAAATGGTATTGTTAAGCCTGAGGATGTAGCAAACGCTATTACAGACGAAACTTGCCTTGTAACTATAATGACAGCTAATAACGAAATCGGCACAATTCAGCCGATTGCTGAGATTGGCAGGATTTGCAAGGAAAAAGGTGTACTTTTTCATACAGATGCTGTTCAGGCGGTAGGTCATATTCCGGTTAATGTTAAGGATATGAATTGCGATATGCTTTCTGTTTCAGCTCATAAATTTCATGGCCCTAAGGGTGTAGGTTTCCTTTATGCACGTAAAGGCATTCTTCTTACAAATATTATTTACGGCGGCGCTCAGGAGCGTAATAAAAGAGCCGGTACTGAAAATATGGCTTCTATTGTCGGTATGGCAACAGCCATTAAGGACGCTACAGACCATCTTCAGGAAAATGCCGAAAAGGTTACCGCAATGAGAAACAGACTCATCGATGGGCTTAAGGGAATTGAAAGAAGCAGAATTAACGGTGACCTTGAGCATCATTTACCGGGAACGTTGAATATGTGTTTTGAGGGCATTGAGGGTGAAAGTCTTCTTCTTTTGCTTGACGCTAAAGGTATTTGTGCATCAAGCGGTTCGGCTTGCACAAGCGGAAGTCTTGACCCGTCACACGTTCTTCTTTCAATCGGTGTCCCTGTAGAAATAGCACACGGCTCATTGAGGCTGTCAATAAGTGAATATAACACAATGGAACAGATGGATCATATTGTAAAATCAGTTCCGGAGGTAGTAAGCTACCTTCGCTCTATTTCTCCCGTTTGGGAAAAAATTAAAAAGGAGGAAAAATAATTATGGCTCTATATTCAGAAAAAGTAATGGACCACTTTACAAATCCGAGAAATGTTGGTAAAATTGAAGATGCCGACGGTATTGGTGAAGTTGGTAACGCAAAGTGCGGCGATATAATGAAAATGTATATTAAGGTTAATGACAACGGCATTATAGAAGACGTTAAGTTTAACACTTTCGGTTGTGCTTCTGCTATCGCATCAAGCTCAATGGCTACGGAAATGATTAAAGGACAACCTATTGATAAAGCGTTAGAACTTACTAATAAGGCAGTTGTTGAAGCGCTTGATGGTTTGCCACCGGTTAAAATTCACTGTTCTGTTTTGGCGGAAGAGGCAGTTAAGGCTGCTGTTAAAGATTATTATGATAAAAAAGGCATAGAATATGACCCTGCTGAATTTGCAGGTGTTGACTGTGCGGAGTGCGGAGTACACAATTAATATGATTTCTGATATTCAGCAAGAGATAATTAAACTCAAAAAGGAGAAGGATATTTGTATCCTTGCCCATTGCTATCAATCACCGGAAATATTGGAGGTTGCCGATTTTGTCGGTGACTCCTTTGCTCTCTCTGTAGAAGCGTCAAAAGTTGATAATAAAATAGTAATTATGTGCGGTGTACGCTTCATGGCTGAAACCGTTAAAATACTGTCACCTGACAAAACAGTCTATTTGGCAAATCCTGATGCAGGATGTCCTATGGCTGAAATGATGGATAAAGAGGTTATTTCGCTTGTTAAGGAGCAATATCCCGATTATACGGTTGTTGCCTATATTAACACTACAAGTGAACTTAAAACAATTTGCGATGTTTGTGTAACTTCTTCATCTGCATTAAAGATATGCAAACAGATTGAAAACAAGAATATTCTTTTCATTCCCGATTGCAATTTAGGTGATTGGATTTCTAAGCAGCTTCCGGAAAAGAACTTTAAGCTTTTGAGCGGCGGTTGCCCAACCCATGCAAGAATGGGCGAAAGGGACGTTAAGAGGGCGAGAGAAGTTCACCCTGATGCCCTTTTGCTTGTTCACCCTGAGTGTGTGCCTGATGTTGTTAAACACGCCGATTATGTAGGCTCAACAACGGGTATAATGAATTATGCCAAGGAAAGTGACGCTAAGGAATTTATTATCGGTACGGAAAACAGTATTGTAACTCATCTTCAAATGAGCTGTCCGGATAAAATGTTTTATCCGCTTTCCAAGGATTGTGTATGCCATAATATGAAGGCTACCACACTTGTCGACGTACTTAATTGCTGCAAGGGTGCTTTCGGTGAAGAAATTACTCTTGATGAAGAAACATATACCGGTGCAAAAAAATGCATCGACGAAATGATAAGGCTTGGTTAAATGAATAAGAAATGTATTATCGCAATGAGCGGTGGCGTTGATTCCAGCGTTGCCGCTTTTTTAATGAAAGAAAAAGGATATGAATGTATCGGCGCAACAATGAAGCTTTATAATAACGAGGATATTGGTATCAGCAGGGAAAAGACCTGTTGCTCGCTTGACGATATTGAAGATGCAAGAGCTGTTGCACGCCGTCTTTCCATACCTTATTACGTTTTTAATTTTAAAGACGAATTTGAGGAAAAGGTAATAAATAAATTTATCAGAACATATGAAAACGGCGGTACTCCTAACCCTTGTATTGATTGTAACAGGTATTTAAAGTTTGAAAAGCTTTTTCAGCGTATGAACGAGCTTGGCTATGATTATGTTGTAACAGGCCACTATGCAATTGTTGAGGAAAAAGACGGCTGGTTTTATCTAAAGAAAGGTATTGACGATACTAAAGACCAAAGTTATGTTCTTTATTCGCTTACTCAAAATCAGCTTGCACATATTCAATTTCCTTTGGGCGAATATTCTAAAACTCAAATCCGAAAAATTGCAGAGGAGCAGCGTTTCTTGAACGCTCGCAAGCGTGACAGCCAGGATATCTGCTTTGTTCCCGACGGGGATTACGCTAAGTTTATTGAAGGTTATCTCGGTAAAACATATCCTGACGGTGATTTTGTCGATATTAACGGTAATGTAATTGGCAGGCACCATGGTATTATTAGATATACAAACGGTCAGCGCAAAGGTCTTGGCGTCGCTTTTGGTAAGCCTATGTATGTTGCAGGTAAGGATGTTGAAAAGAATACGGTCACACTTTGTACTAATGAAGAACTGTTTTCAAGGGTAGTGAACGCAGTTGATTTTAATTTACTTGTTCCTGAGTTACCTAATGAATTTAAGTGCAAAGCCCGTGTGCGTTATAATATGAAAGAGCAGGGAGCAACTGCTTATTTGGACGGTGACAAACTTAAACTTATTTTTGATGAGCCGCAAAGGGCAATAACCAAAGGGCAGGCTGTTGTGCTTTATGACGGCGATACGGTCATTGGCGGAGGAACTATAATATGAACGGCGAAAATACGTGTTATAAGCAATCTGTCACGGCTGTGGTGCTTAGGGATAACAAAGTGCTCCTTGCCCGTCATACATACGGCGCCGGTAAAGATTTTCTTATTGTTCCGGGAGGCTATCTTAATTTTGACGAAACTCCCGAGGAGGCAGTGAAAAGAGAATTCCTTGAAGAAACGGGAGTTGTGATTGAGCCTAAAAATATAATTGCTGTCAGGTTTAATCTTAAGGATTGGTATGTTGCATTTTCCGCCGATTATATTAGCGGTAGGGAACATTCCGACAATGACGAAAACAGCGAGGTGTTATGGCTTGACGTTGATGAGGCGTTAAATCGTTCTGATGTACCTGAGCTTACAAAGAAACTTATTGAAGCGGCAATTAATATTAATTCTCCTTTTGAAAAGAAAGAATTTATCAGCCGTGAAAATCACGGCACTTATTCGCTTTATACTAAATAAATATACTATATATTGGTTAGTTTAATTTATAATAACTATATTTGTAAATGTTCGACTTTTGTCTTATTTTTCTAAAATTTTAATTTTTCTGTTAAAAAATAGTTCAAAAAACGTTAATGTTTACAATTTGTTCATAAAATACTGCCATTTCTGTATATTTTTTTGTTGAAATTTAATATCTTTAATGGTATACTACTATTAGACTTATAAGGGGGTAATTGTGCCTTGACTAAAGAAGAAAAGCAAACAAAGAAACTTGCCAAGAAAGAGGCAAAATCTGAAAAGAAAGAAGCTAAAGCTGAAAAAGCAAATGCTAAATATAAAGCAAAGGCTGAAAAGAAACACGCTAAGGCTTATGCAAGCTTCGTAAAGGATACTGAAAAGAAGAATGCAAAGCTTCAGGCTAAGGCTCAAAAAGACGGTAAGGAATTTGTTCCTATCGCAATTCCTAATGTTGATGAATATCAAACAAAGAAGGAAATCAAGGCTGAAAAGGCTACAACTAAGGCATACGGAAAGTATGTTAAAAAATTAGAAAAGAAGAATGCCAAGGTAGAGAAAAAGTGTGCAAAGAAAGGTAAACCTTTCGTTCCTGTTCAAATTCCTACTGAAGAGGAATTTGCTGATTCATCAACCGCTAATCAGAATAAGGCAGGAAAGATTATCCTTATGATAATTCTCCTTCTTCTCATATGGTTTTTAATTTACTTCATCATTATGTATGTAAATACAGCATATGTTGCACCTGTTGGTGAGGAAACAACCGTTGCAGAGGAAAGCAAACCATCGGCTGTATATGACCTTTATTCTAATCCACACGAGATTACTACTACTCCTGATTATAGTGTTGATGACGCTAAGCGTTTGCTTAAGCAAACAATTCACGATAATTGGAGCGAAATAGGTTACAGTTCAGATGCATCAAACAGCGCAATTTCATTTAATAATAGTATTAAGACCGTAAATGGTGCTGATTGCTATATGTTTACATGTTCAGGTAAGCAATATGCAGTTGCCGTTAAGCTTTCTGCAGTTTATTATGTAAATAACGGTGAATATGTACCGCTTTCATTTGCTAATACAGAAATTTTGTTTAACTAATACATAATACATTTTAATGTCGTAATATAAAAAAGCTGTCATCATTGGTGACAGCTTTTTTTATATTATTGTTTTAGATATTTCTAAAAATGAAAAACGCCTTGCAATTTAATGCAAGGCGTTTAGTAATTATTATATATTTAAACTCAGTGCTTAATGTCGTCCCATTTAACTCCGTTAATGTGGAAAAGATCATCAAACTTGTAAACATTATGCTCTTCTTTAGTGTGATTAGGATACCAAACTTGAGCGAAGAACGGGTTAGTCTTAGCAACCTCGTCATAATTCCATTCTTTTTGTGGAATGTAGCATTCAGGGCACCAGTGACCGCCAAGAAGAATAAGAGCAGGTGAAGCTTCAAATTCAGCACCGCAAGTGCCGCATTTCCACTTAAGCTTTGTAGCCATATCTCCCTTAACCATTGTTTCACTGAGGCATTCACCGCCACGGAACTTAGCTGCTTGCTTCATATCTTCAATGTCAAGCTCTGATTCAGGTTTGCTTTCATCGTAGCCGTGATCAAGCTTAAACTGTTCAGCTGCGCTGCTATCCTTATCAAACTTGATGATTTCAAAGTCTTCCCACTTTGTAGGAATCTTGTTGTATTCTTCAAGTGAACCATAGTATGCAGACATTCTTTCAGGATTATTTGTTTTAACCCAATCAAGAGTACCAAAGTCAGGAGTAGAAGCAATCTTTTTCATAAAAGGCTTTGCACAAGCTGCTACAAGATTCTTTGGAAGATATCTTGGTATTTTGAAATAAAATTCAACGTGATCAGCAAGTCTGTGGAAATAGTCCTTTACAGGAAGATTTTCTCTGAAATGTAAGTATTCTTCAAGCTTGTCACCGTCTGCATAGAATTGACCGTGGAAGTTCTTAGTGATAAACCAATTAGGTTCAAAGAGTTTTTCAGGGCCGGCAAGACCAAGTGTTCCGAGAAGAAGCTGTTCGAATTCATAGTTAGAAATTCTATATTCCTTACCTGAACCGATGTTGTAGAAATGATTCCAAAAGTCAGCGCCAAGGTTTCCTGCTTTATCCTCAAGAACAAGGTTGCACATAAGTCTGCCTGAATCTTCAACTGTGCACCATTCAAGCACGCCGTTGATTGGAACGTGGAACATAATAGGATCCATATTCTTAAGAATATTAGGATAAAGAATACCTGACTGACGCATTACAACCCAATTCTTAATACCGCTTTCAACGAATGTGCGCTCAGCAACAGTCTTAGAAATTGCATAGTGGTCGTAAATTGAAATTTTGATAGGGTCGCCACAACGTCCCCAATGGATAGGATAGTTACGGTCACCTGTTTCGGCAACGGTACCGATATAACATACTTTTACTGCATCAGGATCAGGTTGAGAAAGAACAGCCTTACAAATGCTTTGTGCAGCTCCGATGTTTGTCGTTTGTGTTCTGTAAGGTTTCCAGTCGGCAGTTGGTGAAACCATACCGCCTACGTGAAGAACATAGTCTGAGCCTGTAACACCTTCAAGGATTGAATCGTAATCATTAAGGTCGCCCCAAACAATCTTTACATTTGGCTTTGCCATTAAATCCTTAAGCTTTTCTTCGTTCTTTGGGCTTTTTCTTGCAAGCATCTTGATATTGATATCACTTGGATGCTTAAGCATTTCTTTAACTGCAGCCCAACCCATATTACCTGTACCACCGGTAATAAATACGGTTTTCTTTGCCATAATTTTCCTCCTTATAAGGCTATATGCCTTTAATTGCTATCTAATTATAAACTATTTATTAAGAAATTACAATAGTAAATACAAAATAACCTTTGTTTTTATAAATATTTGTTGACTTTATCCAATTGTTGTTGTATTATATGTGTGATGTTAATATGCTTTATCAAGAGTGGTTGAGGGACAGGCCCTGTGAAACCACAGCAACCTGCATTTGTAAGGTGCTAATACCTGCGGCTTACCGAGTGATGATAGCTAAGTGCACACGCTCGTTACGTGTGCTTTTTTCTTTCTAAAGCAATTAACAAATATTTTTGATGAGAGGAATATATTATGTCAAAACATTTGTTTACAAGTGAATCTGTAACAAAGGGTCATCCTGATAAAATTTGTGACCAAATTTCAGATTCTATTCTCGACGCAATGCTCGAGCAAGACCCGCAAAGCCGTGTAGCATGCGAAACTACTTGCACTACAGGTCAAGTTGTTGTTATGGGTGAAATTACAACTAAAGCTACGGTTGATATCCCGTCAATCGTAAGAAAGACCGTTTGCGATATCGGCTATGACGACGATAAGAAAGGCTTTAATGGCAATACCTGCGCTGTTTTGCTTGCTCTTGACCGTCAGTCACCTGATATTGCTATGGGTGTTGATAAATCATTAGAACTTAAAAATGAGGAAGAAGATGAATATAATCTCAACGGCGCCGGCGACCAAGGTATGATGTTCGGCTACGCTTGCAATGAAACTAAGGAACTTATGCCACTTCCTATCAGCCTTGCTCACAAGCTTGCTCTTAAGCTTACAGAGGTTAGAGAAAACAGCACATTGCCTTATCTTTACGCCGACGGTAAAACCCAGGTTACGGTTGAATATGACGATGATACGCCTGTAAAGGTAACTGCTGTTGTTGTTTCAAGCCAGCACAGTGCCGATGTTGAGCTTTCTCAGCTTAGAAATGATATTATTGAAAAGGTTATTAAAACTACTATTCCTGCAGAACTTATTGACGATGATACAGAATATTTTGTAAATCCCACCGGAAGATTCGTAATCGGCGGTCCTCACGGTGATTCGGGTCTTACCGGCCGCAAGATTATTGTTGATACATACGGCGGATATGCTCGTCACGGCGGCGGTGCATTCAGCGGTAAGGACCCAACTAAGGTTGACAGAAGCGCCGCTTATGCTTCTCGTTGGGTAGCAAAAAATATCGTTGCCGCAGGTCTTGCAGATAAGTGCGAGGTTGAACTTGCTTATGCAATCGGCGTTGCAAAGCCTGTTTCTGTTATGGTTGATACGTTCGGTACAGGTAAACTTGATGACGAAAAGATTGCAGATATCGTTAATAAGGTGTTTGACCTTCGCCCATCTGCAATTATTGACAGGCTTGACCTTAGAAAGCCGATTTATAAAAATGTTGCTGCTTACGGTCATATGGGCAGGGAAGACCTCGGTGTTTCTTGGGAAAAGACCGATATGGTTGATGAAATTAAAAAGTATATGTAATTATACTATAAAAATCATACGAAAACAGGGGCTTTTTTTCACAGCCCTTGTTTTTTATTTTTATGTTTTGAAAATCATTCATCACTCACTTTGCATATGGCATTATATTAATAAACTATTATAAGTGTTTTAATTCTAATCTTCGTTTTTCAAAATTTCTCTTATATTTATTCTTTATCAAGCTTTTTTAGTTCTCTGAAGCTTTTTTTATAATATTTTTTCAAAAGTCTTTGTGTTTGCCGTTCACATAAGCCTATCATTGTTGAAAGTTTAGTAAGTGTTAAGTCCTTTTCATATAGAAATGCTTGCTCAATTATCGCAAAGCGTTTGTCATTAAGATTTTCTTTTCCTATAATATTTCTGAAATCTTTTGGTAGCATTTTCCTGACTATTTGCGTTAAAATTACTGTTAAATATCCCGCAACAGCATATTCATAATCCGCCTTTTTTTCTCTGTGTTCTTTTAGTAGCTCTCTTGCAAGAGTATTATCCGTTTTTTCAAAATAACAAAAATAATGCTCTAAAAATACGCTTGATACATAATTCTTTTGTGAGCTGTCTTTCACCTGAATTAAAATGAACACGTCTTCAATGGGGTTACTTTTGTCAAAGTCTTGCGAGTGAGAAATGTTTGGACCTGTTATGAAAAAGTCGTCCTTTTTAAGCTGAATTTCTTTGTCTTCTGTTATCAGCGTTCCTTTTCCTTCGGTTACAAAGTGAAGTTCATAACAACCTTTTGCGTGAGCGTGAGGGGGGATGTTTTGTTCAAGCTTTCCGCCTCCCAAATCTGTTATTAAAAAAACAACGCCGTTCCATTCAAATTTTATCATATTGTCACCTCTCTTGTATTATAACAAAATGCGACATTCAAGTAAAGATGATGTCGTGTTTCGCTTTTGCCTTTGTGATATAATTTGTACGAGGTGAGCAGTTTATGAATAAATATGTAAAAAAAATACTATGTATTGTTTTAACTGTTTCGTTTGCTTTTTCTATTGCATCGTGTTCAAACGGTAAATCAAACGAGGAAAAGGTAAAAGCAGTTTTTGCAGATACGTCTAAGGTATCGTTTTCTTATGATTATACACAGTTAAACGATAAAAAACGCAATAAAACTAAATCTTGGCGAGACGGTATGGTTTCGGGCAATGGACTTCAAGGCTTTATTGAAAGCGGAAGCCCATATAGCGATACTTTTATTTTCCAAAATATGCATTTTATAATGCCAAATGAAAATCAGCGTACTTGTCCTGATACATTTGACGAGCTTGAAACAGTTAAGCAAAGCATAGTTAAGGGCGAGGACATAACCGATAATTCAAGATATGATGATGTTTATCGTTATCATCCGGGAGGTCAGTTGAGAATTAATATTGCTCAAAACCGTGCTAAAAATTATATCAGATATACTGATTATAATACCTCTCAGGTCGGTGTTACTTATAACGATAAAAACGGCACTTGGTTGCGCACCTCTTTTACTTCAATGGCTGATGGTGTTGTTGTGACCAAGCTTGATAAATCTTCAAACGGCGCAAAACTTAATCTTACCCTCACTTACGACGATCTTTCAACACTTGCAAATTTCGGCGACAGCGATGAAAAAAATATGAAGTATACCAAGCTTGCCGATAATTCGGGTGATTATATTGCACTTGTTGCCCATTATCATAATTATGAAAAGAGCGAACTTAAAAACGGCGGCTATGCAACCGTTACATATATTATCACATCAGGCGGTACAAAAGAAAGGGTTACTCTTGATAAAAAAATCGATGAGTCGCAGTTTGCAGGTGAAAATGCAGGCGTTAAAATCAGCGATGCCGACAGCGTATATCTTCTCACCGTAAGCGAGCGTACCTATGATATGGGCGATATAAATACTTTTGATAAGCAAAAGAATTTTAAGCTTGTTGACGATTGCGTAAGTAGTCTTAAAAATGTAGCTCAAAAGTACAATGATAAATCGGGGTTCAATTATAATCTAGCACTCGAAAATCATCTTAAAATTTATCAACCGCAGTTTAATAATGTGACTTTGTCACTTGGTAAGGATAATTTTGATTCTAACGAAAAGCTCTTAAAAGCACAAAAAGGTAAAAAAGAAATTAATTCAGCTCTTGCTGAGCGTACATATTATGCGGGCAGATACGCTTATCTTTGCTGCAGCGGTTATTCAACAAGCCGCCTTTACGGTATGTGGACGGGAGAATTTAACACCGGCTGGGGAAGTAAATACACAATGGACGCTAACGTTAATTTACAAACCTCGTCAATGAATACAAGTAATATGGAAAGCACTCCGACAGGCTATGCATATTTTATTTTGAGACAGCTTCCCGATTGGGAAGAAAATGCTTATGCAACCCACGGCTTTACCGACGCTATTCAAGCTCCCGTTAATACCGACGGTGACAAGGCAGTCATTACGGAAACGTGCTATCCTTATCCTTTCAGATATTGGAATGCCGGTGCCTCTTGGATGATTAATCCGCTTTATGAAACCTTACTTTCTTACGGCAATATTAATATTCCTCTAAGTGGTGAATTTGATCTTGATAAGCTTAAGTCTGTTCTTTCGATAAGTGAAAAGGATTTGACGAATGAGCAAATTACCGAAATTAAAAACCGTGGTTATTTAAGACTTGAGGAGGACATACTTTATCCATTGCTGATTAAAAGCGCAAATTATTGGGCGCAACTTATGACTCCGGAATATTACACTGCTAAGGACGGCTCAATCCATTATGAAAAGGGTAAGACCTCCCTCAATGCTGACGAAACGTATTGCATTTTGCCGAGCTATTCTCCTGAAAATAATCCTTTAAATTATAACAGCCCGTCAGATGCAAACTGTGCAATTGACATTTCAGCTTGCCGTGATAATCTTGAAATGCTTAAAAAGGTAATGCAAGACGTTGACCCGAGTGCCGATATATCAAAATGGCAAGAACTTGAGGATAAGCTTCCGCCGTATCTTTATGACGAAAGCGGCGCTCTTAAGGAATGGGCAACAACTGCATTTGAAGAAAACAACAAACATCGCCATTTGAGCCATTTGTACGGAGTATGGCCTTTGTTTGAAACACAAGGCAATGACAAGCTTTCAAAGGCCTGCGAGCAGGCAATAGCAAACAGAACAAGCGAAAACGAGGCTTCGCACGCACTCGTTCATCGCAGCTTGATTGCCGCAAGACTTAAGGACTCCGAGTCGCTAACAGATGCGCTTGTTAAGCTTATGAATCATAAAATCAGATATGATTCTCTTATGACTAATCATGATTATGACCGAGGAAGCTGTTATTGCACCGATTTTGCAATCGGATATCTCGGTATTATTAATGAAGCACTCGTTTATTCTCATGATGACGATATTGAGCTTCTTCCGGCACTTCCCACTTCAGGTTTTGAAAACGGAACGCTTAAGGGTGTTAAAACCCGTAACCGTTCAACTGTTACCGAGCTTAAATGGAGTAACAGCGGCAAAAAAATATCCGCAGTTATTACTTCGGATATTGACCAAACACTTAATGTATCTGCAAAAGGTAAAACTCAAAACGTTACATTTAAGGCAGGGGAAAGCAAAACAATTATTTTTTAATTCTATTATAACAGCCCTTAGTTATTCTAAGGGCTGTTTTTATACATTTTTGTATCCTTTTATAAAAAATAACATAAAATATTAAAAAAAGTCTTGACAATTGAACGGTCGTTCAACTATAATATGAATAGAACAGTTGAGCATATGTTCAATTGTTAAAACGAATTAATAATTGAGAGGATATATTAATTATGAAAAAGACTTATGGTATTGAAGTTGATTGTGCAAACTGCGCAGCTAAAATGGAGGATGCCGCTAACAAAACGGCAGGCGTTTCAAATGCAACCGTTTCATTTATGACTCAGAAAATGAAGGTTGAATTTGATGACGGAGCAGACGAAAAGGCAGTTATGAAGCAGGTGCTGAAAAATTGCCACAAGGTTGAGGATGATTGCGAAATCTTCTTTTAATGAGGTGGTAATATGTCTAAAAAGCAAAAAAAGGTATTAATAAGAATCATTGTGTCGGCTGTTTTGCTTGCTGCAATAATGATTGTCACTAAGCTTGTTGAAATTAGTAAATGGATTCAGCTTGTTTTTTACCTTGTTCCTTATTTGATAATAGGCTATGATATTCTTAAAAAGGCTGTTAGGGGAATATTTAAGGGTCAAATCTTTGATGAAAATTTTCTTATGGCTGTTGCAACCGTCGGCGCTGTTGCACTTGGTGAATTTGCCGAGGGTGCAGCCGTAATGCTTTTTTATCAAATCGGCGAGCTTTTCCAGAGTGTTGCTGTTGGCAAGAGCAGAAAAAATATAACTTCGTTAATGGATATTCGCCCCGACTATGCAAATGTTGAACTTAACGGTAAGCTTGAAAAGATTGACCCCGACGATGTTGAAATAGGAACTGAAATTGTAGTGAATCCGGGTGAAAAAGTGCCTATTGACGGTGTGGTTATCAGCGGTGATTCTACTCTTAACACAAGTGCTTTAACAGGTGAGAGCGTCCCTCGTTCGGCTAAAGTCGGCGATGAAATCATAAGCGGCTGCATTAATCTTACAGGTGTGTTGAAAATTAAAACTACTAAGGTATTTGGCGATTCAACAGTATCTAAAATACTTGATCTTGTTGAAAATTCAAGTATGAAGAAATCAAAATCCGAAAACTTTATTACTAAGTTTGCAAAATATTATACTCCTGCCGTATGCGGCGGCGCTCTCTTGCTTGCGATTTTGCCGCCTGTTATCAGGCTTATTTCGGGCAACAGCGCTATGTGGGGCGAATGGATTACACGTGCGCTTACATTCCTTGTTATCAGTTGTCCTTGTGCGCTTGTTATTTCTATTCCGTTGAGCTTTTTTGCCGGTATCGGCTGTGCTTCGGCAAACGGTGTTCTTGTAAAAGGTTCTAATTATCTTGAAGCTCTTTCCGATACTGAGTATGTTGTATTTGATAAAACAGGTACACTTACTAAGGGTGTGTTTGAGGTAACGGGAATTTATCCTGCATATAATTTTGAAAAAGATATGCTTATTCGTCTTGCAGCTTTTGCTGAAAGTGCTTCAAGTCACCCAATCAGCGTGAGTCTTAAAAAGAATTACGGCAAGGAAATTAATATTGACGAGGTTAACGATATTCAGGAAATCGCCGGCCATGGTGTTTCTGCTCTTGTTGACGGTAAAAGAGTGTTTGCAGGCAATATTAAGCTTATGAAAAAAGAAAATATTGCCGTTGAAAGCGAGCATGATGAGGGAACCGTTGTTTATGTTTCATATGACGGCAAATATGCCGGCTGTATAGTTATTTCCGACGTGGTTAAGGAAAACTCAAAGAAAGCAATTTCAAGCCTTAAAAAGAGCGGCATTGATAAAACTGTTATGCTCACGGGTGACTCAAAGCAGGTGGCTGAACGTGTTGCCAAATCACTCGATCTTGATGAATATCACGCAGAGCTTTTGCCTGCCGATAAGGTCGATTGGGTTGAAAGATTACTTTCTCAAAAATCAGCTAAAAAGAAGCTGGCGTTTGTAGGTGACGGTATCAATGATGCTCCTGTTCTTTCACGTGCCGATATCGGTATTGCAATGGGTGCGCTTGGTTCTGACGCAGCTATCGAGGCCGCCGACATTGTCCTTATGGATGACGATCCGTTAAAAATTGCTTTAGCACGCAAAATCAGCGTCCATACCCTCAAAATAGTTAAGGAAAATATCGTGTTTGCGATAGAACGGCTCAACATTCCATTTTGCGCTCAGAGAATA